>DZDI01000301.1 GCA_022730455.1 Phycisphaera mikurensis
GCAATCCTCCTCGCTTCGCGCCCACAACCCCCTAGCCCACCGTCAATCCTAATTTATAGGCGTGACAAAGCACTAGGTGCCACAATGAGCGATTTCATCTCCTTTTCGGCGGGCATCCGAGATGTTTGATGTCCATCTTCCAGTCCATACGTGACTCCGGGCCCCATTTTTGCGTTACCAAATCCATGGCTACCGCGTGGGTTTAATGGTACCGGCTTTAGGCCTTAGTTAATCACGAATGCCGTTTTGCGATAACATGCGATGCTTGGGATAAAATCATCGCCCAAGATTTGTTTGGAGCCATCCAGCATGGACAAGCCGCAACAAAAGGTCAGCGCGAATACCCGGCGTCGAACAGGTGGGGGGGAGAAAGCGCACAGCGCGAAAGGCGTAAAGAGAAGCGGCCGACCAGTGGAGATTGCAAAAAATACGTCGCAGAAACATCAACTGCGAAGCATTGGGATGGATGGTCCTCGCCAAACCGTCAGCACCGCGAAATCTCTGGCAAAAATATTGGGAATTTCTCGATCGACCGTTTCGGTTGTTATGCGGGGGGAATCGGAAAAATTTAAGATTGCACCGCGCACGGTGTCGCGCGTACTGGCAGCCGCCAGAGAGTTTAATTATTCCCCCAATGCGTCGGCTCAGAATCTTCGCCGCCAGCGTTCCAACACTGTAACTTTTATAGTCAGCAATTTTCGGTTCGATTGGGCTGATGAACTATTCGCCGGTGCCATCGAAATGCTCCATACACATCAACTTACGCCAATTGTTACAGCGCACAGTAGTGATCCGTTGCGTCAAGAAACGGAAATTATGGCTGCCATCAGGCGGCGCGACGCGGCGGTTCTTTATCAACCCATCATCGAACAGCATTCCATATATCAACGTCTGCTGGATGCAAATGTACCACTGATTTTCGTGGGAGATTATCCCAGCGGCACCGAACACATCAGCCATGTGATTTGGCAAGCGGACATGGCCGCTCGCAAGGCGGTTGAGCACCTTGTCGCCGTTGGCCGCAGACGGATTGGATATGTGGGTGTCAATCTGCCGCTCGAAATGCACAAAAAGCGATACTCTGCTTATCAGGCTGTGCTCAAGAGGGCGGGCTTGACGCTTAATCCATATTGGGTTTATCAGGGAGATCCGCACATATCGGTCCATGAAAATCTTTTTTTCAAGGCGATTCCGCATCTTTTTGCGCCCGGGCGCGATCATCCGGATGCGATTTTTGCAATGAATGACGGAATCGCCATTCCGCTGATCACAGAGATCGAGCGATTGGGTCTTCATGTGCCCGATGATGTCGCGGTGGCCGGAATTGGCGACCTGCCTATTTCCGGTGCGTGGGGTATCAGTCTGACCACCGTTCAAGAACCAGTGCGAGCCATGGGTGTTGAGGCGGCTCGCGTCGCAATCAACCTGATTAAAGGCCCTGGCAGTAAGGCTATTCATCGGGTTCTACCCGCGGGGGAACTGATGGTGCGGCGGAGCACCGCCGCCGGACGATGACGAAATCAGCCGAAAGGCAAGAACCCTTCAGGTAGAACTGTGCTATTACTTGGACAGGCTCCTAGTGCTCTGGCAGCCGTCAAATGATGGATAATTAAGGGTCTGTTTGCCGATA
>DZDI01000023.1 GCA_022730455.1 Phycisphaera mikurensis
AGGACGTCCGCGTTCCCAATACTTTGTTCATGATTTGTCCTCCAGCGGGAAGCCGCGGGATGCAAGGCGTCGGGCCGACGGCGACTCGGGTGAAGATGATTCCGAGAACGCCGCAGACGGGGTGTTTGCGGCACACCCTCTGAGGCGGCACGTCTTTCGACCGGCCTCTGCGGCGCGGTTTCCTCGGCGTATCACATTTACCCGATACGCCTTCGTCGCCGCTTCTTGATGCCCGCCCAAATCCATGCCGTCGCGGGCTTGCTATTACTTGGACAGACTCCTCCTGACGGCCAGTTTTACACTTGTCACTAATCCGAAAGCCGGCATGATAGCGTGTATGAATAGCACCGTGAAAAATCGCTCACCAATTCTGCGCCTATTTTGGCGTTCGGAAGACCGAACTGATATGTCGATCCGTACCACGCGGCACAGCGTTGCAGTATCGGTGACGGCTATCATCGGCGGAGTGCTTGCCGTGATCGGCATTCGGTTATTGAATCATTTTTCGTCATCGGCTGTTGCGGTCACCCCGCCGAGGTGGGAATGGAGCATGCCATTTATCATTTTACTTGCCGCCGTCGCCTGGCTGCCTTGGAAATGGCCACGGCTGTGGGATTGGATCGGTTTTCCAATTTCCATCGGCCTGGCACTGCTGGTGGTGCTGGCCTATGGGTGGCGGCTCCACACTCTGGCGCCCATCGTGGATAGTCTTAAAGCATACCTGCAATTTATGGCGGTCATCGCCGCTTTTTATGTGGTCTGCACCAACCTGCGGATCACTCTTCGCTGTGCACCTACCGCCCGGAATAATCTTATTGTGCTGTTTACCGCCGCCGTGGTCGCCAATATCATCGGCACCTGCGGTGCGACGATTCTATTCATTGGTCCATATATCGCCCTCAATCGCCATCATCTGAAAGCCAGCCACATATTTTTCTTCATCGCCATCGCCGCCAATATTGGCGGCTTACTTACACCGCTTGGCGATCCGCCCTTGATGGCGGGGTATTTATATGGTGTACCCTTTGACTGGATGCTGCTCCATGCGTGGCCGATGTGGTGCGTGTCATTGGCATGGCTGATGGCCATATTTTACCTGCTGCACCGCCGATCTTACCAACCCGCAGTCACGGGGCCTGACATAGAGACGGCGCATGATGCTATTATTAAAATTGAAAATTTATTGCTCATAGCTCCGCTGGCGATTTGTATCGCCGCTTTATTTTTGCCGGCAGCCTACCGCGTCGGCCTACTGGTTGCCACCACTATTGGCGTTGCGGGCATCTATCGCCGCCGTCACAACAGCAGGCAGCCGGATAGCGCCAAGCGCAATACCGATGCCGATACCGCCACCCATTTTGGATATAAGCCACTGGGTGAGATGGCGTCACTATTTCTTGGCCTGTTCATCACCATGACACCGGTGCTGGCGATGATCGGCCATCTACCACCGACCGCCAGAAGATATATTTCAACACCATCAGCCTATTTTCTTTCGGTGGGGGCGGCGTCAAGTGTGCTGGATAACACCCCCACCTACATTGCGGGCCTGCAGGCACACATTACTACGATCCGTCAGACTGGCAAATCAGCCGAAGTACTCGCCATGCCGTCCAGCGACGTTACGGCCATGGCAGTTGATCCGAGCAGCCAGGTCTATTTGCTGGCTATTGCTATGGGTGCCGTCATGTTTGGCGCCATGACATGGATCGGCAATGGCCCAAATCTGCTCATTGAGATGATATGCCGTCAGCAGGGCATAAAATGTCCATCCTTCGGCGGGTATATCTGGCGGTATTCCGCTCCTTTGCTGTTGCCACTCCTCGCGATGATGGCGGCTTGGATTTGGTTGATCTCCAGCCATTGAACGTCCATGCAAAAATTTATTGCCGGCAATTTTTACCTTGCCTGCGGCCATTGGCACTCTTTGAAACTTTGGCCCACCATTTGCGTAACAGAGGGAGTGGAATCGCGTGCCACAACACCGTGTAGGTTCGGCTTGTGCTTTGTGCGATATCGTCTGCATTAGCGGCATGATGCGCACCGGCAGCAGTGCGTTGACCCGTGGCTTGGGTGCCTTGGGATTGGACCTCGGCGGACAAATTCAAAAATTGGAAGCGATCGTAAACCCAACGGGCTTTTGGGAGGATGCACAAGTCTACGATGCACTGCATCGGGTATATCAGGCCATCAGCCTGGGCGATCACATGTCCAACACGGTGGGAAATATCTCGGCCAGTTCATGGGATCGTCCTAGTGCTCTGTCACGCCATCGTCGTCAAAAACCCCAGCATCGGCCGATTGATGTCTTTCTGGCTGCACATGATCGAACGGACGAAATGTGAAGCTTGGTACATTGTAGCGATACGCTCGCCAGCAGCGGTGGCCGAGTCGTGCAGGCGGGCTTGGAACTTTTCGGACGAACTATCCCATGCGCTTTGGGTACAATTCACAGTAGGGTCTCTTTTATCTGCGGCGGCGGGCCACCCGACGATCGCCGTCGATTACGACCAATTCATGCTCGATCCATCGGCATGTTTGTACCGCATCGCAGACTGGCTGAATATATCCGTTACGTCGAACATCCGTGCCGCTGTAGAAAATTTTGCCACCGATTTTATTCGCCGCGATTTACAACACTTTGTTGGCTCGTCGGATGCGGCATCTCCGGCATTGCCGCAACAACTCTACAGCGTCCTGCAGAAAGCCGCCGTCGCTGAGAAGCCGCTGAACGGCGATGAGTTCCAAGTGCAGTGGCAGACATTTATCCCGCAGATTGCGGCGTTTACCCATGATCTCGACGCATTGGATCGAGAGCGGCGAAAGATATTCGCCAAACGCTTGTATTGGCGGAGTCGCACCGCCATTCGGGATATGATCGCCCGAGTCAAAACTCGATCTGCAGGATGGATAAACTAAATAGCATTAAGCCATATGCCGGACTGTAAGTTATTTGACCTGCCGTTGCAGACGGTCGAGCCGCCACTTAAATAACCTGCCGATATTGAGACTAACGCCCTAAAGCCATAAACTTCCTGTATCCGCTGCTGCAGTTTTGGAGACGCGATGGGTAGCCGAACCTTGGGACACATACTATTGGTGGAGGACGATCAAGGTGCCCGGCAGGCCATTGCGCTTTGGCTGGAGCAAGCGGGCTACAGCGTCACATCTGTATCGGATGGGCGTGAGGCGCTGGATGCGGTTGATGCGTCGGTGCATTTGGTCATTTCCGATTTATGGATGCCGCGCATGGATGGCCTCGCCTTACTTGAAGAAGTGCGCCGGCGTGAGCCCACGGCTGAATTTGTGATGATCACCGGCAATGCGACTATTCCAAGCGCGGTGCAGGCTGTGAAATTGGGAGCCTTTGATTATCTGCTGAAGACTTTTGCGCCGCCCGATCTACTCGATGTGGTTCAGCGGGCATTGGAGCATCGACGCGCCAAGCGAGAAATGAATGAACTGCTGTCCGAGGGTGATGACACCCGAAAAATTGAAAACTTTATCGGGCGATCCCCCAAAATGCTGGAAATTGCCCGCACGATAGAACGCGTGGCGGCGTTTAAGAGTACCGTTCTGGTGGAAGGGGAAAGCGGAACCGGCAAGGAATTGGTAGTGCGTGCCATTCACCAGCTCAGCCCGCGGTCCGACAAACCCTTTATCGCCATCAATTGTGCCGCTGTCCCAAACTCGCTGATGGAAAGTGAACTTTTCGGTCATGAGCGCGGTGCCTTCACAGGTGCCAATGAACGTACCAGCGGCTATTTCGAAGCCGCCAGTAGTGGAACGCTGTTCATTGATGAAGTCGGCGAGTTGGAGGCTGGCGTACAGGCTAAACTGCTTCGTGTGCTGGAATCAGGCATGGTGACGGCCGTGGGATCGACTCGAGAGCGCCCTATCGACGTACGCGTGCTGGCAGCGACCAATGCAGATCTTGCGTCATTGGTGGAAAGCAAACGGTTTCGCGCTGATTTGTTTTATCGGCTTAATGTGGTTCGTATTAAATTACCTCCACTTCGGGAACGTCTCGCAGACATTTCATTGCTGGTTGAATCCCTTACGCGACGGTTGTGCACCGAGCATGGCCTGCCGTTCAAACCCGCCAGCCCCGACTTTATTGCCGCCCTGCAGCAATATGCGTGGCCAGGCAATATCCGTGAGTTGCGCAACGTTCTGGAGAGCGTACTGGTGCTGGAACAAAAACCGGAACTCGCCGCACAGGACCTGCCGGAATACATTCGCTACGCGCAGCGCGAAGGCAATCTCGACTTGGAAGAAGCTGAGCGTCAAACGATTGAAAAAACACTACGAGCCCATGCCGGCGATCGGGCGGAGGCCGCTAATCAACTCGGTATCAGTGTGAGAACACTTTATCGTAAAATGGCAAAATATGGACTGGATTGAACACCCCATGCAAAATAACCGCATTTATCTTGATAACGCCGCCACCAGTTTTCCCAAGCCACCTGCAGTGATGGCAGCGGTAATGGAGTATGCGACTCAATGCGGCGCCTCGGCTGGCCGCGGGGCGTACGCTGAAGCCCAGATGTCGGCTAAAGTTATCCGGCGGTGCCGCGAACGGCTCAATCAACTCTTCAACGGGCAAAACCCGGATCATTTCATTTTTACTCTCAACTGCACCGACGCCCTTAATTTGGCCATTCATGGATGGTTGCGGCCGGGCGAACATGCGATATGCACAGCCATGGATCATAACAGCATTCTACGGCCATTAAACCATCTATCCGTGCAAAAAGGCGTAAAGGTTACACGGGTATCGGCTAATGAGCAGACTGGACGGGTGGCACCATCTGACATTGAGGCAGCGATATGCCCCCAAACACGTTTGATATGTGTGGGTCATGGCAGCAATGTAACTGGCACAGTCCAACCCATCGGGCAGATAGGAGCGATTGCGAAAAAACATCAGATCGCGTTTTTGGTAGACGCTGCCCAGACCGCCGGTCACTGGCCTATTGATGTGCAGGCTGACGACATCGATTTTCTCGCGTGCCCCGGCCACAAAGGGCTGCTTGGCCCCCTGGGAACAGGGTTTTTGTATATACGCCCCGGACTCGAGGGAAGACTTGAATCGCTGCGTCAAGGCGGCACCGGATCGGTCTCGGAAAAGGATATTCAACCCGATTTTATGCCGGACAAATTTGAGGCCGGCTCCCACAATGCCATCGGAATCGCCGGGCTATCCGCCGCCCTTGACCATATTCTAAAACGCGGAATAAATGCCCTCGCTGAACATCAGCGGGCGATGTGCGGAACCTTTATAGAAGGCGTTGAAAATGTCGAGGGACTCAAAATTCTTGGCCCACAAGGTGTGGCCCATCGTGTTGCGGTATTCAGCGTGCAGATCGAGGGTATTTCCCCCCTGGAGCTCGCTACGCGGCTGGAAAACGATTTTGGCATTCTGACGCGGGCCGGTCTCCACTGTGCCCCCGGTGCGCACGCGACCATCAAAACCGACAAGCCCACGACAACCGTTCCCGAGGCGGGCACCACGCGCTTGAGTTTTGGGGCTTTTAACACTCTCAATGAAGCACAATTTGCATCCGACGCCTTGGCGTCCATTGCGTTGGGAACGGCCGCGGCAATGTAGGCCCTCGATAATTCTTGCTTCAAGTGGGCGCCGCCATCTGCCATGCGCTGCTTTGGGCCATATGCCGCAGCCATACCGGTCAATGGCCGGAGCGTTTTTGAGGCGTCTGGCCACATGTTGGTGGCGATATCGGCGTAGGCGGGATTTGCCCCCGATTCTGGAAAGGTATGGTTTAAACTGCCCGCGAAAAAAACGATCCGGTATGCCCGCCACTCGGTATCCCGCCAACGCCACAGTACGCTCCGCCTGCGAAAAGGCCGAATATTTACTATTTGTTTATAAGATGTCTAAATGAACTCAGCTTGGCGAACGGTGCGAAACAGAAGCGCCGCCATCAGCCAGAAGTTGGGCGTGATAGCGGTTCCGCCGCATAGGTTGAATTCGTCACACTTGGCGCCGAAAAGCAGGCAACGATGGCGGCGAAGGCCATCAGCAGGCAGCCGATCTCCAACGCAAGAATGGCAAAGCCGCCAAGGTTAACAGCGACGGCCAGAGGAGCATACGGAGTAGCAAGCCACTCGATTAAATTGCGGCCAAAAAGCCCAAATTCAATGGCCGCCAGGGTGGCGATCAGGTAGGCCCCGAAGGTGAGCAGCAATCGAGATAATGAGCCCAAGGCAAATCGTTCTTCACGCAGCGTGGAAAGGGCCGAGAGAGTGAAAATCGCCAGCAGAGGTAACCAAAGAAGCCCGTTGGCGATCAGCAGCCAATTCTGCGGTCCAACCGACCAACCATAGTGGTTTCCAACAAGGAAATTGAACAAGGACAGGGCAAAGGTCAACGCGCTATTTGCAAGAAGAATAATGGCAGAAATGATTTGCAGCGCGATGCGACGCGGTGCCCGCAGGGCAACCTCGCGGGCGGCGGATTTGAGCCGCAACGACGCCCGTAACAGAAAAAGCGGGGCGAGGATGGCGCAGATGCCCAATGGTACGCCCACCAGCCAGTAGTAATCATTATTGCTGAAGGCGGGGTTGACGTGGCCGCTATTGAGGTAATGGATCCACGGCATAAACAGAATCCAGTGCACGGCCACAAGCCCAAAGCCGATCGCCATGGACATAGTGGCAGACGCGGCTGGTGATTTCTCGCGCCTAGCCAACGGCTGGCCAAGCAGCGACGCCTCAGCGGGCGTAACGGCGAGTTCGTCGGTCGCGGCTTGGATTACCAGACGGCTCATCTGCACCAGATTGATCAACGTGATGATCATGAGCACAACCCATCCCACCAGCGCCACCAAAGCTATGGGCCGCAGCAGCGTGGCATCGCAGCAAATGCACATGACCAAACTCATGGGCCAAATGACATCACGCGAGATAAGGCCCGTGCGGTCGCCGACGTAAGTGCGGTACGGAAAGCGGGAGATATATAAAATAATTCAACACAAACGGGACCATTGGAATCAGCAGCAGCCACACCAGCTTGGGACTTATTGGCCGTTTTTCGGCGGGCAAAGCCCTTATGGCAAATTGTGTGATGCAACAGATAACAAGGTACACAACAGTACGAACCAAAAGGTAGCCCAGCAGCATAAGTACCGCAAACTCCACGGCATGATGTACAAAACCCGCGGGAATGCCGGAAATATGAACCTTCCATTTTCCGAAGTGCAGCAAGCCGGTAGTCCAGTTGCTTGCGGAGGGTTGAGCATTGGTGACATATTCCACGACCCGCCTCCCCAAAATGATCTCAAGCGGCAAGCAGCGCAGGTGAAAACTCACCAGCGTCCGGAATCACTTTTTCAAACGGCAGTATAATTTGGTGAGCTGGACTTCACAAACAAGAGGGGCAATTGCAATGTATGGCGAAGCATACCGGCTCAAAAGCTTCCCACGGCAACGTCTTGGTCTTGGCCGTGCGGCTACTGGCACAACCCATAATCCGTTAAATTCGGGTATGTGGCCACCGAATCCCATGCGTCACGCCAACCGTCGATAAGATTTTTGAGGAGCGATTTAAAAAAACGAAATACCCCGGCTCCGGCACCAGGTGATTTATCTCAGAAATTGGATGCGGCGGGCCATTCATCTACATCAACCGCTAGCAGGGCGTTATTTTCCGTCGCCGGTGGAAGCCAACTTTTGCCGCGTGGGAGCTATATCCACCAGTTGCACAATGGCAATATCACCGGCATCGCCAATGCGCCATTTCGCGGTTTTAACAATCCGGGTATACCCGCCCGCGCGGTTGGCACATTTGGGAGCAACATCCTTGAAGAGCTTCTGGACGACCGAATCATCAAGAAGCATATCCCGATCTTTCGGATCAGTCATCAGGCGGTCGCGCAAACGAGCAATCACCAATCGTCTCGATGCGAGTGTATTTTTCTTCGCCAGTGTGATTAATGGTTCCACAAACCGCACCAGTTCTTTGGCCTTCGGCAGCGTGGTCTTCACCTGCCCGTGCTCGATAAGCGATTGGGCCAGATTCCGCAGCATGGCGGTGCGATGAGCGGCGGTTCTTGAGAGTCGACGACCTACTACACGATGACGCATGATATAACCTCGGTTTTTCAAAATCCGGCGGGCCTGACCACCGACTGTTAAACATTAACCACTTAATACACTTAGACCTGCTGGCAGACCCGAATCAACTCGCGGCCGGGGCAGACGAATCTGTCACCTCGCCGGCTTCCTCAGTATCTTCGGGCACTTCCATGCCCAGCGACAAGCCTTGCTCTGAAAGTTTACGCCGCACTTCACGCAGCGAGGTCTTTCCGAAACTGCGGACTTTCAGAAGTTCACCCTCAGTTAACTGCACCAAATCACCGATCGTGTGAATACGGGATGATTCCAGACAATTGGCCGCACGGATGGAAAGCTCAAGGGCCGAAAGCGGCTGTTTGAGTTTACCCGCGAGTTCCTCATTGAGAACGGCCGGCACCGACGGTTCATCCGATTCCATCGGGATGTCGACGAGTTCGCCAAGGTCAAATTTCTGTAAAAACGCATTGAGATGTTTGCGCAGAATCTTGGCGGCTTCCACCAGCGCCAGTTCCGGGCTGATCGTACCGTTGGTCCATATTTCAATGATGAGGCGGTCATAATTGGTTTTCTGACCGACGCGGGTATCTTCCGTCTTATAGCGGACGCGCGTCACCGGACTGTAAACCGAATCCACCGGGATAATACCGATGATCTGTTCCTCCGGAGAGTTTTCCGCGGCCATCACGAACCCGCGTCCCTTGTGGATATCCAGCTCCATGTCAAACACCTGGTCGCCAGAGATGGTGGCGATGACCAGATCTTTATTGTGGACGTTGATCGATGCGTCGCCCTGCAGGTCGGCACCGGTGACAACGCCAGGACCTTGCTTTCGGACACTTAGCTTACGAGGGACATCCCCTTCCAGAGAAATAACAAGGCTTTTCACGTTGAGGATAATGTCGGTGACATCTTCCACCACGCCGGTCAATTGGGCGAATTCATGTTCGGCCCCACCAATGCGGATGCTAACCGCCGCAGCACCTTCCAGTGAGCTAAGCAGGATGCGCCGCAGGGAATTGCCAACGGTGGTGCCAAAACCGCGTTCAAACGGTTCAACTATAAATTTACCATAAGTGGAGGTATGGACAGAATGATCCACATCAACTTTAGTGGGCAATTCAAGCCCGCGCCAACGCATACGCATAGCAGATTCTCCAGAAACCATCCGACGTCGGATTATCGCCACAAGGCATCTGTCACAACGGCGGAAATTAATTCATTTTTTACTGGGAACGCATCAGGGCCCACCAGCCCTCATTTCCCAATTACCGGCCATGACTTCGCGGCTGAACCGTCCGTCATCCTGGCACAGGCCTGATCACTAAACACGCCGTTTTTTCGGCGGTCGACACCCATTGTGCGGCAAGGGCGTGTTATCCTCGATGGATGTAATTTTCATCCCACTGGCCTGCAAAGCCGTTATGGCCGACTCACGCCCGGAGCCAGGTCCATTCACCCGTACTTCAAGTTCCAGGACGCCAAATTTTTTAGCCTTGGATGCACAGTTTTCTGCGGCCCGCGTAGCAGCAAAGGGGGTGCTTTTACGGGCACCCTTGAAGCCTACAGTTCCCGCTGAATCCCACGCAAGCGTTTCACCATTGACATCGGTGATGGTCACTTGAGTGTTGTTAAAACTGGCGCGAATGTGCGCGATTCCGCGAAGCACATTGCGACGAACTTTTTTCTTAGTGGATTTTGCCATCAATAACCTCTGGGATACCCTGCCTGATGCACCCGAACGCCAGGCGAAACACCTGCCGCCCAACCAACTCAATTAGCCGTGAAGTTCCTTAACGCCCTTCTTACCGGCTACCGTCTTACGCGGCCCTTTACGCGTGCGGGCGTTTGACCGCGTGCGCTGACCGCGCGTCGGCAAACTCCGCCGATGACGGGAACCACGATACGACTGAATATCTTTCAGACGCGCAATATTCTGCTGAACCTGCCGACGCAACGCACCTTCTACCACAAAGCTGCGGTCAATAATATTGGTGATTCGCGCCACCTCATCTTCAGTCAATTCGCGGGCTCGCTTTTGACCGTCAATATTGGCTTCTTTTAGAATCTCGACCGCATTGACCGGTCCGATGCCATAGACATAGCGAAGGCTAATTCGGACGGGTTTATCCGCGGGTATATCTACACCTGCAATACGGGGCATATCATTTCCTTAAATGGGTTTTACAACTTGGCCGCGAGCTTGACGAACTCGAAAGCTAAACGCGCACCGATTCCAAGTCAATTCTCAACCCTGACGCTGCTTATGCCGAGCATCAGACTTACAAATCACGCGCAACACTCCACCGCGCCGCACTACTACACAGTGCTCACAAATACGTTTTACGCTTGAACGAACTTTCATAATTCAAACTCCTACCGGCCTTGGGCATACCAGCCCACCGCCTTGCAAACAAGTTAGTATACCCACCGAACGAAAAAATGCCAACTCACCAGTTGGTTACACCCCTACCCATCATCTGCATCAGTTACGAGTGATTATCCGACCACGCGATAAATCGTATGGCGAAAGCTCTACCGTTACCTTGTCACCCGGCAGAATACGGATGTAGTTTACCCGCATTTTTCCTGATATATGGGCAAGCAGGATGTGTCCATTCTCCAATTTAACTCGAAACATGGCATTCGGAAGTGCTTCTGAAACAACCGCTTCCAAGCGTATGGCGTCTTCTTTGGGCATTAAAATCTCACCGAAAAACCGCTTTCAAACCTGAACCGGCACCTCATAATATCCCACCACCGCGCCGCTGAAAAAACCAACACAGCACTGCCACCCCACATACCGAGGCTTCCCGTTTAGAGGTTCAAAGCACCAGTCAAAGCGTCCAGTATGCAGTACCAGGCTCAATCTGTCAACACACGGCACCCTTCCGACGTTACGGCTATGGTATGCTCCACATGCGCTGCGAGGGTTGAATCTTTACTTAATACTGTCCAACCATCCTCCAGCACTACCACATCCGATTGGCCCACGATCACCATAGGCTCAACCGCCAGCGTCATACCGGCCCGAAGATAGAAATCTCCATAGCGTTCCAGTTCGCGTGAATAAAAATTCGGCACCTTCGGCTCCTCGTGCATCCGGCGGCCAATCCCATGACCCACAAATTCACGCACGCATGAAAATCCGTTCGATTCCACATGCTCCTGCATGGGCTTGGCAATATCGCTCCAACGACGGCCCGGGCGAATCAGCGTGATAGCCAAATGCAGCGTTTCATACGCCACCCGTATGAGTTTAGTGGCTTCTGCACTCGGAGCCCCCACCGCTACTGTAATTGCGGAGTCTCCACACCACCCCTCCATCCGCAGGCCGCAGTCGATGCTGACGACATCTCCATCCTTCAGTTTCCGCGTGCCGGGTATCCCGTGCACCACTTCATCATTGACACTGATGCAAGTATTGCCAGGAAAGCCCTTTCCCTTTTCATAGGTGGGGTAATTTTTAAATAGGCCCTCGGCTCCAACTTTCGACCATGTGGCCAGCGCAAGCTGGTCTAGCTCCTCTGTGGTCACGCCTGGCTGGGCAGCGGCGGCACATACTGTCAATGTCTGGCGCACCACGCGCCCGACACGCCGCATCATTTCAATCTCACTTTGACTCTTAATGGATATGCTCATAGGTTCGCCCCTGATCGTAATACCGACCGCTAATACCGCCGCGTGATTTTCAAACTTCCTGTCCCGCCAACCGAGCATCAATAGCTAGCCACACCTCATCGACGGTGCCCGACGCATCCACATCCCACAACAGGCCGGCATCTCGGTAATATGCCAAAAGCGGGCGGATCGTCTGATGGTATGTTTCGATGCGGGTCTGCACCACAGCGGGCATATCGTCCGGTCGAATGACCAGTTCGGCCCCATCCACATCGCATATGCCGTTCTGTTGGGGCGGCATTAAATCGACATGATAGACACTTAAACAAACTGGGCAGACACGGCGGCCTTCGAATCGCCGGGTCAGAACCGCTGGATCGACAGCCAGATTAATGACCTGCGTCAAGGGTCGATTTAAGGCATCAAGCATGTCAGAAAGCGACTTTGCCTGCGAAACCGTCCTTGGGAAACCGTCGAGCACAAAGCCCTGTCGCACCAAAGAAACCAGTTTGCTCCGCATGATGCCGATCATCAATTCGTCCGGTACAAAGCGACCGTTATCAATGTAATCGCGAATTTTTTTACCTACCGGGGTATTTTTGAGCTTCTCTGCCCGCAGCAGATCTCCGCTGGAAAGATGAAGTAACCCGAAAGCCTCACATATACGTGACGCTTGGGTGCCCTTGCCCGCTCCCGGAGGGCCGAGCAATGCAAGCCTCATGCGGCAGACTCGCGAATATTGCCGCCCACTTGTCCCGTTTCCTTGCCGCTGGTGCGGCGGCGGCGCGACGTCGACATGCCGGATGGGCCATCGGTAAGCCCACTATAGTTACGCATCACCAGATTGGCCTCCACTCGATTGATGAAGTCTAGCATCACGCTGACGGTAATCAGAAGACCTGTACCACCCAGAAACTGGGTAATCATGAAGTTAATGCCCAAGTAGTTTGATACCACTGTCGGCACCAACGCAATGACGGCCAAAAAGGCCGCACCGCAATAGGTAACTCGGGCCATGACATTTTCAAGGTATTCTGCTGTACGTTTGCCCGGCCGCAGGCCTTTGATAAAACTGCCATAATCCTGCAATTGCTCGGCCATTTCCTTAGGCTGGAATTGCACGGTATTCCAAAAATAGGAAAAGAAAAATATCATTGCCACATAGGCAACAATGTAGAAGAACGCACCAATCTGAATGCTTTCAACCAGTATCTGATACCAGGCATATTGGCCGAAATGCACGGTGAAAAAGCCGAGCTGCAAAACCACTGAAGGTATTAACATCAGCGAACTGGCGAAAATGATCGGCATGACACCGCCATGATTGACCCGCAGCGGCAGATATTGCAGTTGTCCACCGTATACACGATTACCACGCACATGCTTGGCCTGCTGAATGGCGATGCGACGCTGCGCCTGTTCCAAGATGACCGCACCAGCCGAAACGCACACAAAAGCCGCCACCAAAAACAGCATAGTTCCAATGCCATACCGATGGGCTGCGCTGCCTCCTAGGTGGAAGGTGGAATGGGCCCACAGGTCATCAATGGCCGATGGGATGTTCGAGACAATACCCGCCATAATGATCAGGGACACTCCATTGCCGATACCATAGGCGTCGATTTGCTCGCCGAGCCACATCAAAAATATACTACCCGCCGTCAGGGCACAAATACCAGTTACCCAAAATAGAAGCAGATGGTTATAAAACATGGACTTGTATAAAAAGCCATGGGGATGGCTGGGCGACGTAGTGGTTAAATACCGCATCCAGACAAAAGCCTGAATGATACAGAGTACCACCGTAGCGTAACGCGTCCATTCATTAATCTTACGCATACCCGGTTCACCCTCTTTCTGCAGCTTTTCAAGCGAGGGAATCACCGTGCCGAGCAACTGAAATATAATCGCCGCACTGATGTACGGCATAATCCCGAGGCCAAAAAGGGTGCTATACCCCAAGCCCCCACCGGAAAACAAGCTCAGATAGTTGGATATCTGTCCGACTGCGCTGCTGCTGTTGCCATTGACAAACTGTGAGACCATATGCGTATCAACACCCGGCAGCGGAACATAAAAGCCGATGCGGTATACGCAAAGCATACCGATGGTAAAGAGCAGCTTGGTTCTAAGCTCTGGAATTTTAAAGATGTTGGCCAGTGTACGGAACAATTTTTTCCTCGTCCTACGTCGCAATCGACCAGTGCTGGGCGACGATTTATATCATGATCCATCCCATCCCCGACTTCGATGTCTACGTCGAAAGCCCCCGCCTGATTTTCCCTCTCAAAAACCGCCGCTTTCGACGGCGTCATCGGGTGAATAAAGGCCCCCACACGCCAACACCATGCGACCGGTCATGATATCCGGACACCGGCCAAGAAAAAAGCCCAATCGCCCGCTGCCGAAACCCATCAGTGCACGGGCACTACTGAGGCTCATCGCTCTGCACTCAGGCTTTCCGAGGCCTGAACTTGCCGGTTTTGGGGTCTACCTTCGACTTATTTCGATCCAATTCGAGCAATTCAATGGACCCACCAGCCGCGGTGATCTTTTTCGATGCCTGGGCCGAAATTTTCGACGCCACAACTTTCAGTTTAAGGGTGAGATCACCATCGCCTAGGATTTTAACGGGCAACTTTTCATCACGCACGAGATGTTTTTCAATCAGGGTAGAAACATCAACCGTCTGGCCATCAGCGAATGAGCGATTCAAATCGCCGACGTTGACAATGCTGAATTTTTGAGCGAAGTAATTGTTGTTAAAGCCGCGTTTTGGCAAGCGACGGAACAAGGGCAGATTACCACCTTCGCTGCCAAATGCGGGCCCACCGCCGGCTCGCGAATAACTTCCCTTGGTGCCGCGACCGGACGTTTTGCCATGTCCGCTGCTTTCACCGCGACCCACGCGCTTGCGCTTTTTATGAGCGCCGGCTTTTGATGTGATTTCATGAATCATCATGACGATGTTTCTCCAAAGTTAAGTGGCCGCCGCGTCTTATTCCAGCGGGACGCCACGGTCTGACTTAATCGACTCGCGTGATCGTAGCGATTCCAACGCGGCCAGGGTGGCCTTACACAGATTTTTTTTATTTGTGGAACCATAAGCTTTTGTGAGCACATCGCGGATGCCGACAAGTTCCAGTAAAGGACGCACAAAACGGCCCGCCTTAACACCCGTGCCGGGGCGAGCGGGTACGAGCTTGATTCGGCTGGCACCAAACCGGCCGAGAACTTCATGCGGAATCGTACCACCTTCCAACGATACGCTGATCATATTTTTGCGTGCATCCTTGGTGGCTTTTTCCACGGCGGCTGGCACTTCTTTGGCTTTGGCGTAGCCCAAGCCGATGCGCCCGCTGCGGTCTCCCGAAGCTACCAGCGCCTCGAAGGAGAAGTTTTTGCCCCCTTTGACCACCTTGGCACTGCGGAATACACCCACTGTGCTGGAGTCAAAGCCACGTTCTTCATCCATTGCTTGCCGGTCAATCATGTGTCGTCCTGAAAAATTAAATCTTCTACATGGCCCGCTGCATCTCGACGGATGCGAGCTCGCCGATCCTTAAAACTGCAGCCCGCCATCGCGTGCTGCTTGGGCCAACGCCTTGATGCGCCCATGATACTTGCAGCCGCCGCGATCAAAGGCCACCTGCTTGATACCTTTGGCAACCGCCCGTTCGGCAATCTGCTTGCCAATCTGGGTCGCAGCGGACACATTGCCGCCGTGCTTCGCTGATGTCCGGAAGGATTTTTCAGCGGAACTTGCCGCCACCAAAGTGACACCGGCGGTATCATCAATAATTTGGGCGGAAATATTTTTGATTGAGCGAAATACCCGCAAGCGCGGACGCTCAGTGGTGCCGCGAACCATCCCCTTCATCCGAGCCTTGCGGCGCTTTTGCCTAACCAACTTGACCTTGTGAACTGTACTCATGATCTATATTCCCATTTCAAATGGCAACCGCTAGGCCGCCGTTATTACAACCATATCCACCCTGTTGGCCAATGATTATTTGGCACCTGCGCCAGCAAACTGTTTACCGGCTTTGCGCTTGACAACCTCGCCGACGTAGCGAATACCCTTGCCAAGATACGGTTCGGGTTTGCGGCTGCTGCGAACCTCCGCTGCAAACTGGCCGACCATCTGCTTATCAATGCCACTGATATTCACGCGGGTGCCCTGACCTTCCAATTTAACGGTCAGGCCATCCGGGACGGCATGCTTAATTTGATTGGCAAACCCCACCGAAAGCACAAGCGATTTACCCTGCAGTTCAGCCTTATAACCGACGCCCTGAATTTCCAAGTCGGCGGTGTAACCATCGGTAACACCCTTGACCATGTTGGCCACTAAGGCACGGGTCAAGCCGTGCACTGCACGGCTGAGCTTTTCATCATTCACCCGTTCCACCACCAACTGTTTACCCTTGGCCGGCGCCGGTGCATCGCCTATGGATACCTTAGCGTTGACGTGGTGCTCCAGCTTCAGCTTACCCTTTGGGCCTTCCACCGTAATAAGGCGTCCTTGCAAGTCTATTTTTACGCTGGACGGCAATAAGATCGGCTTTTTTCCAATTCGACTCATAACAACCTCTTGTGGTTCTGGCCGCACCTCGCGGCTAAATCCCTATTTCCAACTTGTCGTCACCGGCGGCTTTCTGACTCTCAAGTCCGAAGATTCCGCATGGACAACCTGCAGACCGCCACATTCTCATCAGCTTATCGTTGCGAGCAGCTCGCCACCGATATTTTGTGCTCGGGCCTGGCGATCACTTAACACCCCGCGGCTGGTGGACAGAACGGATATGCCCATGCCGTTGAGGATTCGCGGAAATTCCTTCACGCTGCGATAGATGCGGCACCCTGGCTTACTGACACGATCAGCTTGCCGAATGAGTGAACTTCCATCAATGGTGTACTTGATCGTGATGCGGATCAACCCTTGGCGGGTTCCGTCGTCAAGAACACTATAATTTTCAATGTACCCTTCTTCCTTGAGTACCTTGGCAATGCCTTCACAGATTCGTGAGTTTTTCACATCCACCGTCTTATGACGGGCGTGAGAGGCATTTCGGATTCTTGTAAGCATGTCCGCGATTGTGTCGGTCATGTTTTTCTTCTTCGCTTTCCGGTCGGGATCAGCAACCCGTCCAATTCAATCAAAATCCGCCTGTTACAGGCTATTCAACGCAGGTCAATCACCAGGACGCTTTTTTAAGTCCTGGAATCTTGCCTTCCAACGCCAGTTGTCGCAACATCAAACGCGACATCCGAAACTTGCGGTAATAACCCCGGCGACGCCCGGTCAATTCGCAGCGATTAGCTACGCGGGTGGGGCTCGCATCGCGGGGCAACATTGCAAGTGCCATATAATTCTTCTCTTTTTTGAGCTGCTTACGCTCTTCCGCGTACTTTTCTACGGTCGCTTTACGTTTTTGGTACCGTAATTTCCATGCTTTGGTCGCCATACATACTCACTCTAAACGAGACAACAATATAATTTTATATTATCCAAGTCGCCATCCGACCTGGTCTAATCCTCAGCCCACCTTTCGGGCTTCATCCTTTTCGGCTGCCTGATCACGTGAAAACGGCATGCCAAGTTGCTGAAGCAGCGCAAATGCGCCGGCATTATCCTCAGATGTCGTCACAATGGTGATGTTTAAGCCCTGATGAAACGTCACCTGATCGCCATGCACTTCCGGAAATACCGTTTGTTCCGTGAGGCCCAGATTGTAATTGCCCCGACCGTCAAACGCCTTGGGATTGAGCCCGCGAAAGTCTTTAACGCGAGGGATGGCGAGAAAGATAAGCCGATCTAAAAATTCCCACATTCGCTGGCCACGCAGGGTGACTTTGACGCCAATTTCCATTCCCTGCCGCAATTTAAAATTGGATACGCTCTTACGGGCTTGGCAGATTACCGCCTTTTGACCGGAGATGGCGGTCAGTTCTTTAACGGCAGCCTCCAACCGCGGCTTTTCCGCAATGGCCTTTCCTAAACCCATGTTGATCACCACTTTAGTGACTCGCGGAATTTCAAGCCGATTTTTCAGCTTCAGGTGGCTTGCCAAATGCGGAGCGATTTCATCCTGATACCGTTTGTACAAACGTGGGACATAACCTTCAGGGAATTTGATTGCCTCGGCCGGCGCAGCTTCCTTGGCCCGTGCACGCCCGGTATCACCAGATTTTGTGCGCTCCGCCCGGGCGGCGGCGGCGTGCTCGGCCTTTTTAGCTGCCTTGGCTGCTTTTTCCGCCTCGATCTGCTCGGGTGTTCGTTCCGATTTAGCCTTGGTTTCTTTTTCTTGTTTTGCCATATTAACCTAACCTCATGATTAGCCGGTGCCCAGGGGCTGACATCTGCGCCTGCCCCGTTCAGGCTTTTCCGACCACACTTAATTCTTTACCTTTGCTGCTCAGTCGCACTTTAAGACCGTCCCGCTGGCCGATTTTAACCCGGGTGCCCCGGTCTGTGTCGGGATCAACAGGCTGCACCTTGCTGATGTGGATAGGTGCGGGCTTTTGCAGCCGCCCGCCCTTGCGGTTCTGCTGCGTCGGCTTGATGTGTTTCCACACCATGTTGACGCCTTCCACAATCACGCGCTGCCTGTCGGGCAATACCGATAAGACCTTACCTGTCATGCCCCGGCTATTGCCAGACCGTACGATTACCACGTCATCTTTTCTAATTCTTGCTGCCATTATGCTAACCTCATCTACGGTTGCCACGGTTCTTGCCGCGGGCCGCCAAATACGTCAAACCACTTCACTGGCCAAGGAAACAATTTTCATGAAATTCTTATCACGAAGCTCACGCGCTACCGCTCCGAAAATACGCGTACCGCGCGGGCTGCCTTCGGCATCCACAATCACTGCCGCGTTACGATCAAAACGCACATAACTGCCATCGGCACGGCGAATAGGTTGCTTGGTCCGGACGATAACCGCCTTGGCTACCTCACCTTGTTTCACATCCCCATTAGGCAGAGCCTTCTTCACGGCCACGACGATTAAATCGCCCACTCCGGCGGTCTTTCGCGTGAACTTACCCCGCGCCGATGACCCGCCCAGCACCTTAATGCACATCACCTGCTTGGCGCCTGTATTGTCGGCCACATCAAGCCGGGTCTGCTGTTGAATCATATTTCACCTGATCCTAAAAACCTTCGCCCGTGGGCGACACTTCCCTGATCTAAAGTTATGCCCCGGCCGTTTCCTGCGTCGGCTCCACTGCCACCTTTTCCGCCTTGGTCTTTTCAAACATCCGCGACGCCTCACCCGCAAGGATGGACGTATCAATCTGGGCCGCCCGCGTCACAATGCGCACCAGCCGATACGTTTTAGTTTTGCTGTAAGGGCGGCACGCCATTACCTCCACATGATCGCCCGAATGGCTTTCATTGTTTTCGTCGTGGACGTGAAGCACAGTTTGGCGCTTCACATATTTGTTGTACTTGGAATGGCGCGCCAAGTACTCAAATACCACTTTGCGTGTCTTGCTGACCCGGTCACCGGTCACAATACCGATGATACGTGGTCGCAGACGACGTTGGGATGATGCGTTAGCCGCGGAACTATTACTCATGACGATTTCAGCCTCGATACACAATTATTATCAGTTTGACTTAACAGCGCCGGCAAGCGTGTGCTTGCGAATCAGCGTCTCAATACGCGCCACTTCACGTCGATTTTTTTTGAACTGCGACACATCAGACACCTTATCGGTTGCTCTCTGGGTGCGCAGTTCCAACAGTTTTCGCCGCAGTTCTGAACTGCGCAACCGCAGTTGCTCTACGTCGAGCTTATTAAGCTCATCCAACATCTGTTTACGCTTCGTGGCCATTTTCAACCTCTTAGTTATTCCAGCCTCTCAAGCCAAGGCTGGGAGAATAATCACCCTTAAAGTGTGTGACGACGACGTACAAACCGGCAACGCACGGGCATCTTTGCCGCCGCGCGGGAAAATGCCCGCTTGGCCGCCACTTCATCCACACCGCCTACCTCATAGAGGATGGTGCCAGGCTTGACTTCTGCCGCCCAAAACTCCGGCTCGCCTTTACCGGTACCCATACGAGTTTCCAGCGGTTTTTTGGAAAAACTCTTGTGCGGAAAGATGCGGATGTAAACCCGCCCTTCACGCGCAAGCTGGTGCGAAATCACCATACGTCCAGCCTCAATCTGTCGTCCATTGAGACGTCCCGGTTCCAGCGACTGGAGCGCAAACTCGCCAAAGCTGATGCGGTTACCACGCGTCGCGTTGCCCTTCATCGTGCCGCGCTGTTGCTTGCGCCATTTTACCCTTGCCGGCATCATCGCCATGGCTTTAACTCCTCATCACGGCAGCCTAACATCAGTGGGCTACCAACTTTCCGCGCTGCTCGGCCTCGAATTTACCGGGCGTCTGGCAGCGTCTATGATTCCATCCTTGTATTTACCGGGGCCATCAACGGCGCCGTGGACGCCGCGGCCCACCGCGGGCGGCTTGTCCAGCCGCTTCGGCTCGGGCCTCAATATCCGCGTACAAACCGCGATATATCCATACCTTGATACCAATTACACCAAAAGGCGTGTTGCAGTGCACCAAGCCATAGGAAATATCCGCTTGCAACGTATGCAGAGGTATGCTGCCAACGATCTGCTTTTCCACACGCGCGATTTCGGCACCACCAATGCGGCCTGCAATTTGAATTTTGATACCCAAGGCACCCGCATTCATGACTGCTTCGGTTTTTTGCTTCATCACGCGGCGGAAGGCGGAACGCTTTTTAAGCTGTTCTGCAATGCCATCGGCCACCAAGCGTGCATTGAGATCCGGATTGCCGATATCGACTGTTTCAATTTTAACTTTGCGCTGGGTAAGGTCCTCAAGTTCTTTGGTGAGGCGACCAATTTCCTCGCCCTTGGAACCAATCACCACACCGGGGCGGCCGGTGTGCAATACGATCCGCAATTCTTCACGGGTACGTTCAATTTCAATACGCGAGATTGCGGCATAATTTCCGCCGGTCCGATTGGAGGGGCGATTGGATCGAGCAGGAGCAGCCTTGGTGGGTGTCTTGGGCGTTTCACCCCCTTCGCTTCCCGTTGCGGCTGCGGCGGCGACCGCTTTGGCCTTGGGAAGACGAACGGTGGAAGGGCCGCCGTTCAACCGAGCTTCGATGAAGCTGCGGATTTTCTGGTCTTCAATCAGCAACTCACCGAAGAGCCGCTTGGGCGCAAACCAACGACTGGACCAACCTTCCGTGATACCTGTTCGGAAACCAACTGGATTAACTTTCTGACCCATAGCAAACCTCAAAAAAGCCCATCAGCGGGCGATGACCGCGTGGTCATCATTTTTAAGCGGCCTTCGCCGCCTTACTGCGTTTCTTTTTAGCTTGGGCTTCCTTCACCCGAGCTGCCCCTTCGTCTACCGAAACGGTTATGTGGCTGGTGCGTTTCATAATGGCATAGCTTTTGCCCCGATCTTTGGGCATAAACCGTTTAATGATCGGCCCACCATCACAATAGCTCTGCGTCACGTAGAGATCCGAGACATCGGCCCCCTTGTCGTCCGCATTTGCGATGGCGGTTTTGAGCACCTTCGCCACCATGATTGCTGCCCGTTTCTTAGAAAAACTTAATACAGACAACGCTTCTTGCGCGGACTTTCCGCGAATCAAGTCCGACAGGAGACGGGCTTTTCGCGGAGAAATTCTTGCATAACGCCATGTTGATGTATACATAAATCAACCTCTAGTCTTTGGTGCCGATCTCCGGGCTGCCTATCGTCATTGCCGGGCCGACCGCCAACCAAGCCTTTATCAGGCCACTTCTTTCTTAACCATGGTGTGCCCCTTGAACGTACGGGTGGGGGCAAACTCACCAAGCTTGTGGCCTACCATATCTTCCGTGACGAATACCCGGACATGCTGGCGGCCATTATGCACCATAAACGTGTGGCCTACAAATTCGGGTATCACGGTACTCGCCCGCGACCACGTTTTAATCGGGTCTTTCTTTCGTGACTCATTGAGCCTGTTGACTTTTTCCAACAGGTGATAGGCCACAAACGGACCTTTTTTTGAACTGCGACTCATGAATACCTCAGAGAGTTCGATCCCAACATACCCGGTCGACGCCATCCGCCGAACCGGAAAAACCATCAACGCCTACGCAGCACTGATTCGCCATAGCGGACTGTCATTCGCCGACGAATGATCTTGCCCGACGAATTCTTTCGTGGATTACGTGTCTTGCCGCCCTTGGCTGGCACGCCCCATTTACTAACCGGGTGCCGACCACCACCCGATCGACCCTCACCACCACCCAACGGATGGCTGACCGGATTTTGAGCCACACCACGCACCGTCGGGCGAATACCTCGATGTCGCATGCGCCCCGCCTTACCCCAGCGGATATTGGCCCAGTCCGGATTGCCGATCTGGCCTATCGTCGCCCGGCAGTTCCAATTTAATTGCCGAATTTCACCCGACGGCAACTGCACGGTCGCCAAGCCGTTATCTTTACCGATCAGTCGTGCCGCGCCGCCGGCGCTGCGCACCAAGCTGCCCCCCTTACCGGGAACCGCCTCGATATTATGAATTTCAATACCGGTCGGCACGACCTCCAGCGGCATGGCGTTGCCGGGAGTTTTTTCAATATCGCTTTTGGTTCCGCTCTCGATCTCGTCGCCCACTTTCAAGCCCTGGGGCGCCAGAATGTAGCGCCTCTCACCATCGGCGTACGCCAGCAGCGCAATAAACGCCGTCCGGTTGGGATCGTATTCAATTGATTCCACAACAGCTTTGATATCATCTTTATTCCGCTTGAAGTCGATCTTTCGATACAACTGCTTATGGCCACCGCCGATATGGCGACAGGTGATCCATCCCCGATGATTGCGACCGCCGGTCTTCTTTTTGGGCTCAAGCAGAGATTTCTCCGGCTTGCTGCGGGTAATTTCAGTAAACGCATTGACGGATGAAAAACGCCGCCCTGCGGATGTTGGCTTATATTGTTTGATCGGCATAAAGCACTCACCATTCCATCTGATTGAAAAGGCCCGGCATCCCCGGGCCACTATTAATAAATTTCCAGCTTATGATCGCCGTGAACCTTCACAATCGCCTTTTTCCATGACGACGTAGTCTTTTCCCCCTTGCGGGTGCGCTTCGGCTTACCCGGCACCACGATCGTCCGCACTTCATCTACTTTCACCTTGTAGATGTCTTCCACCGCACGGCGGATCTGCTCTTTGTCGGCCCGACGATCAACTTCAAAACTGTACGCATTAAAACGCTCGCTATAGTGGTAACTCTTTTCAGAGATCAACGGGCATTTAATCACATCGGTTGAAAGCAATTCCATTTTAATTCCTCATTGCAGCCCGAGGGCCGACCTTTTAAACGTTCGCCGGTGCAGACGGTTTAACCGAGGCCTGCAACAGTGTTTCCATGGCCTCGCGCGTCATTAAAAGCGTTTTCGCCTTCAAAATGTCATAAGCGTTAATTTCCAGTGCCGGCTTGATGCTGGTGCGGGGTAAATTGCGCGACGAAAGCACCAGCGATTGATCTGTCCTGGCTGGAGCTATCAATACCGATCGATCAATCTTCAAAGCCGCCAGCACCCGAACCATTTCTTTGGTTTTGGGCTGCGGCAGGGAGAGTTGGTCAAGAATTTTAATTTGTTTGGATTCAATTTTCGCAAGGATGGCGTTGTTACGGGCAAGGCGGCGTTGACGGGTTGGCATGGACTGCCGAAAATCGCGGGGGCGTTTTGCAAACGCCATGCCGCCGCCCTTCATCACGTTGGTCCGGATATTACCGCGACGGGCACTACCCGTATGCTTCTGCTTGTACAGTTTCCGAGTGGAGCCTTCCACATCGCCGCGCCCTTTGGTAGCTACCGTACCCTGACGCAGGTTGGCGTGATACATCACCACCGCCTGCTTGAGCAGCGAGGCATTCACTTCCCCGCCAAGCAGTTTTTCATCAATGCTTAGCTTGTCAACTTCCTGACCGCTTTGATTGTATACTGGCAATTCAATCATTTTTAAACTTCCGCTTAGTTCAGCCGACTCTTAACATGAAAGCTAAATCCACGCCCGGCCTCTTCCGTACCGAGCCTGTAAACCTTTACACCTCGTGTTTGATCGTCTTGGCGCTGCGCACAAACAACAGGCCACCATTGGCCCCCGGCACCGTACCTTTAATCAACAGCAAATGCTTGCCTTTATCTACGCCCACCAGGCGGAGATTGCGGGCCGTTACCCGTTCATCACCCAGATGGCCGGCCATCTTTTTACCCTTTTTAATGCCTCGGCCATGACCACGAGAAGCCTGGCCGCCACCGATCGAGCCCGGCGACCGGTGCTTGCGCTCCGTACCGTGCGACCCGGGCTGGCCGCCAAAGTTCCAGCGTTTCATAACGCCCTGAAACCCTTTGCCCTTACTGGTACCGACGACATCCACAAACTTAATCGCATCGAATTGCGATACATCCACGGTGGCACCTGTGGCTACCGTCGGCTTATCAGCCAGTCTGATTTCACGGAAAAACTTTTTCGGTGTGGTGTTACCCGTCTTTTGGCAGTGCCCGATAATGGGTTTGGACGCCCGCTGGGTGCGAACGTCCTCAAAACCAAGCTGCACTGCATTGTAGCCGTCGCGCCCATCGGACGTCTTGACCTGCGTCACAACGCACGGGCCGGCTTGCACAACAGTCACCGGCACGACAACGCCCTTTTCGTCGTAAATTCGCGTCATGCCGACTTTGCGACCCAAGATAGCCGCAACGGCAATAATAGATGATGGAGAACCAGTTTCGCTCATGGCATACCTCTACCGTCGTTTACGCTCATCTGGGAACCCGTTTTCCGCAAGCGACTGCGGTGTCAGGTTCTCCCGGATATCCCGTCCGGTCGCGAAATTGCCGCAGGGCAATCCATTAACCGGCTTCGATATGGGACTGTTTTCGTGGCTAACGCCAGCGTGTTACAGCCCATCCGAGATCACTCAGGTGGCGATGAACAACGGAAATAAACTTCTGTTCATGCCGACTTGACCGCCAAGGGCCGTCAAGCCTTTATTTTCACGAACACGCCCGCAGGAACCACCAGCCGATTTAAGGCTTCAATGGTCCGCGGATTGGGTTCGAGAATATCAATCACCCGCTTGTGGGTGCGAATTTCAAATTGTTCTCGGCTCTTTTTATCAATGTGCGGCGAGCGGAGAACTGTAAAACGTTCAATTCGGGTGGGCAGCGGTATAGGACCAAGCACTTTGGCACTGGTCCGCTTCGCGTGTTCCACAATTTCTCGAGCCGAAGAATCCAGTGATCGATGATCATAGGCTTCCATACGGATTCTAATTCTGTCGTTTGCTGCACCCGCCATATTTATTCCAAATAGCCGCTATTTCTCAAGCCGATGTATTACAAACCCAACCGCCTGCGGTTGATTTCAGCATCACTGGCCTCGGCTTGACCAGCGAGCCTCGATCCCGGCAGACCAGAGTGCAGTTAAGCCACATGCGTGATGCTTTGCTGCTTACCCGTGTGTCTGCCTGCAGGCAAGACCGGGTAGTCTACACCGATGCCATAGTTTGTCAACAGTGCTTGAAAATGATCCACTGGCGGTGGGCCCGCGACACATTCGCAACCGTGGAGGGTGCAGACAAGCTGTCCAGGGTACAGGACGCCCGCTCCAAATCGCCGCAACGCTTCGCCAGCGTTACCGGGTGTGCGCTAGGAGCCTGTCCAAGTAATAACAGGGACTGCGACGGCATGGATTTTGGCGGGCATCAAGAAGCGGCGACGGTTTGGTTATAAACTACGCCCCATGCGGCTACGCCGCCGCTGATTTGGCCCGGGTGCTTTTGAATATTGAGGATGTAGTTGATGCGTTTTTATCTGGATGCTTCAGTAAATGCGGAAGTGGCGAAGCGGCTGGGCGACATGGGCCACCACACCGAGGCCCATGTGCCTGATGAGGTCGAGGCTTCCTCCGCTGCCGAACTGTGCCAATGGATGATGAAATCGGGCCTGCAACTGGTCACGGCGGATAAGACATTTGTCGCGGGCATTTACGAAAAGGCAGCCGCCTTTCAGGGCATTATTATTTTTTTACAGGCACCATCAAAAGATATCGCGGACGTTTTTGAACGCTATCCTACCCTTAAACCGGGGCGGCTTTATACGCTGACGGCGAACAAGGTAAAGGTGCGGCAGCTGCCGGGATGCCATGATTGACGCCGCAGCGGCTGGCTAAGTACGTTGCCAGCATGCATGGAGATCATATCAGGAGGACGATTGGCGTCGTGATGGAACTCTCGCAGTCCAATGTGGTGGCTTATCTGCTGGGACGTCGGGAAATCAGCTCGGAGCGGGTGCTGATTCAGGTGCTGGCCGACGGGGTGTCCAGCGTGGTGATAAAGGTGTTGGATGCCGACGGCGGCGAACCCGTCGGTACTGACATGCGCACGCCGGGGCAGTTAAAACGCGGCGTTCCCGATACGCGTATGCGGGCGGGCAGATGTCTGGTGCTTAAGCAGCCACGGGAATTTTTGACCGTAGGCACCCGTTGGCGGGTGGATACTGACCGGATTTGGCTGGAACGAGACGCGTTAATGGCGCTTGCGCCCCTGATGCCGGCAAACACATTGCCACAGGTAATGTGGGAGGATCGGGAGAATCGAATATTGGCGATCAGCCCGGCGCCGGCGGAGTATAAGAACTTACAGACGCTGCTGCTGGCGGGCAAAACGCTGCGCTGGCCTGTCACGGCAGCGGCACGATGGTTGGCCCATATGCACCGAACAACCGCACGCACGGCCACACCGGCAACATTTGCCGAATGCCGCCTTTTTCGTCAGCAGCGCATTACCCCCTATCTGCAGTATCCACAGACTGCGCATCCGTCCGTAGCTCGCCATCTTGAAGCCTTGGGCAACTTTTTGCTTTCCGATCCGGTATGCCTGATCCACGGTGGATATTCGCCGGAGAATATACTTATCGCCGCTGATGCGGTTGACGATCGGGGAATATTTATTGTGGATTTTGAGGTTGTATTTCGAGGCCAGCCGCTTTTTGATATTGTTACACTAATTAGCCATTTACTTCTGAACGGTTTTTACTTTGCACCCCAATGGCGACCATTTATGCTGCTGGCGGATGAAGCATGGCATGCCTATCAACAGGCGGCATCCCCACCACTGCTTGCCACCAATCAAGCGTGGGGTGGAACTTTACTTGGGGGATTGTTATTGGCCCGGGTGGATGGTCAGTCACCAATGGGATTTCTAACCGATGAGACAAAACAGCAGGCCGTGAGGCAGTGCGCACTGGAATTGCTGCAATCGGGCGGGTCGCTGGATGACGCGATGGATACAGTGGGTGAACGACTGGGCGCTTGACTCAATAAGGGCCGCCCCACCGCACATCCGGTGGTTATCCGACCAGACTTATGGGCTGATTGGATTCGTCGAAGTGTAGATTCAACATGGTGTGCGGGAGGTCAACATGTCTACCGGTGGCTGCAACCTGAATTCAGAACCGTCGATACCGGATGGTGAAACAACCCTGCTGCGTGGTTTGGGCATATGGGCGCCAAACTATCCATCCGTGGAGGCATTGTGCACGCCCCTGTTTTCAGATTCGCCCGGGGCCGCTCCGGAGGCCTGTTCGCGGGCCGCAACGGGCGATGCGGCGACCATGTGGCCTGAAATGATGGAGGCGATCATTAATGGCGTGCGAGGGTGGGATGTCGATTGTGGCGGATGCCCGCTGATATTCGCCACTGCCAAAGGGGATATTAGGCGAACACTCCACACGATTGATCGGAACGATGATCCCCTGCCGACACTGGCCGATGATGCTGCGGCCATTGCGAATGCCTGCGGATTGGATGGTGAGGTCATCGGCATCAGCACGGCGTGTACATCGTCGTTGGCGGCCCTATGCGAGGCCGATCTGCTGCTGATGACGAAACCGTCCATCCGCCGCGTGGTAGTGGTAACGGCGGATGTGGCGTCGGCATTTGTGTGCGATGGTTTTCAGTCATTACGGGCGGTGGCGCCGGCGGGGGTGCGGCCATTTGACCAAAGCCGCGGTGGACTCTTGCCCGGTTCGGCGGCGGCATGGTGTTATGTGGAACGCGACGGTGGCAAGCGAGATGACCTGCGGCTGCTTGGTTGGGGGTTTGCCAATGATGCAGCGCATCTCACCGCACCCGATTCACAGGGGCGGGGATTGCGGGCAGCGATCTTTAGCGCGATGGAATCCGCCCGCCAGTTACCAAGGGATATTGATGTAATCATAGCTCACGGCACAGGGACGGCCTTCAGCGACGCGATGGAGGCCGGGGTTTTTGCCGAGATTTTTCCCCACCGCCCGCCGCTTACGGCAGTTAAGGGCTTGCTGGGCCACACCTTGGGGGCCAGTGGGATGGTTGAATTGGCGATTGCCCACGAGATGCTCGGTCGCCAGTGCGTGCCACCCATTGCGGGGTTAGACCGGTCATGTTACCCCGGCATTGATCCCGTCCACGGGCGGCCGCGAGTGCCAGTACGCCCCATTCGTACGGTGCTAAAAACTGCCAGCGGCTTTGGCGGGGTCAATGCGGCCGTTATGGTTGGAAGGCGGGACAGATGACGACAGATGCGCAACACGGCGACATTATTATTGAGCGGGAATACCACCGGCGATTTGTGTACGCATCATTGGAGCAGTTTCCGCGGCCATGGCTCGATGCATTAGCGACGGAAGTCAACGGTTGGCTGCAGGATGTGCGTGATCGGAACAGCATGGGGCTGTTTTGGGCGTCGGATATGGATTCACTGGCTGCGGATCGGGCGTTTGAAATATCACGGCGACGGGATGGTGGGCGGTTTATCAGCCCGAGTGCCTTTCGGCACACGCTGGCGAATATGGACGCGGCGGGAATGGCACTTACCCTGCACATCACCGGGCCAGTGATGACCTTCAGCATACGAAACAATGGCAATGAGGCAGAGCGTTCAGCCCGACGCTGGCTTGCCGCCCGGCGCATATCCGCGGCGATTACCGTTGCCGAAGCGGCCGTCGGTACCGAGGTTGAGAGCGCAGGCGCCGAGAGAGCCAGGTACAGCCCGGAGGTGAGCGCCTCTATTACACGGTACGTCCAAGCACGATATCTCAGGCTGGCCTCCGAGTGATGCGAGGAATGGTGCCCCCATGGGTGATCGCAAAACGTTCGGTCGGTGGTAGTAAGCTCCATGCCCCCGCGTTGATTCTGGCCATCGCAGACGTGTTCAAGAGTTTAGGTTTGATTATGAGTTATGACGCCGATATCGGACGTTGGCGCCGGGAAGCAAATTCAGGTCCCACCGGCACACGGGGAAGCAGCAACATCCGGACGCCGACCGCGTTGCACCTTTGGTATACTAAGGGGCGGCCTAGTGCGTTGTCACGTCTACAAATTAGGATTGACGGTGGGCTATGGGGTTGTGGGCGCGAAGCGAGGAGGATTGCGTATGGGAACATACATTGACGACG
>DZDI01000129.1 GCA_022730455.1 Phycisphaera mikurensis
ATACGCCCTCGTCGCCGCTTCTTGATGCCCGCCAAAATCCATGCCGTCGCAGTCCTGTTATTACTTGGACGGGCTCCTGAACATCTGCAATTACTCCTGAGAATCGCTTTATCGATTAAGTTTTAATATGGATCGCAGCAAACGGGCCGCGCGGGGAGTGAGCCGCTGCCGATTGTATGCGTCGCCGGCGCGTTTGATGATCTCGGCCTGTGTGGGATACGGATGGATGACTGATCCGAGTTGGCCAAGCCCAACGCCCGCTGCCATTGCAACGGTCAATTCAGAAATCATCTCGCCGGCATGAGCGCCAACCAGCGTGGCACCCAGAATCTGCCCCGTTTTTTTGGCCACATAAACCTTCAAAAAGCCCTCACCTTCGCAGTCCAGCACCGCCCGGTCTACCTCAGCCATGGCGATGTGCACCGTTTGAATCTCAGCGGTGTGTCTGGCGGCGTCCGATGCGGTCCATCCCACATGTGCCACTTCAGGCGAGGTGTAAGTACACCAGGGTATTACTAAACCGGAAACTTTTTTGCGCCCAAAAAACAGGGCATTTTGAATAACGATGCGGGCCATCGCGTCCGCCGCGTGCGTAAATTTATATTGCGAACACACATCACCCGCGGCGAAAATTCTTTTGTTGGTCGTCCGTAAATGGTCATCCACTTTTACTCCCAGCCGGGTATCGAATGCCACGCCCGCTGCGGTGAGGTTAAGCGAGTCTATGTTCGGTGCCCTGCCGGTCGCCACCAATATTGCATTGAAGGGCACTTCTTCTGGAATGCCATTGCGAGTGAACTGAAGCGTGGACAATCTATCGCCATTTTTCACCGCCGTAATTTTTGCGTTGACGACCACATCCGCGCCGTCACGAATAAGCCCGGCATGGATGATTTGAGCGGCTTCAACATCTTCGCGTGGCAGGATGGCGGCCCCGTTGGTGATGACGGTCACTTTAGAACCAAGCCGTGCAAAAGCCTGACCAAGCTCGCAACCAATAGGTCCGGCCCCGACGACGACGCATTTTTCAGGCAATGCTGTGAGTGTAAAAATGGTTTCATTGGTAAACACTCTTGCTTCTGCAAGGCCGGGGATCGCGGGTATCAAGGCTCGGGCACCCGATGCAATGACGGCCCGTTTAAAGGCGAGCCGGGCGCCGGCGACATCCACGGTGCGGGCATCAATAAATTTCCCGGCGCCAAGAAACATATCCACACCAAGCTTCTTAAATCGATCCGCCGAATCATGATAGCTGATCTGGGTCCGCACCGATCGCAGGCGATTCATAACGGCAGAAAACTCTACATTTAGACTGCCGGATGCGTATCCCGAGTGGACGAGGCCGTGCGCATCTGCCACAAGCCGCGATGAATGAATCAGCGCTTTTGACGGCACACACCCGACATTAAGGCAGTCGCCACCCATAAGCTCACTCTCAATCAGTGCCACCTTGGCACCAAGCGCAGCGGCACCGGCTGCGGTTACCAGCCCCGCCGTTCCCGCCCCAATGACCACCATGTCATACTGCGGCGCAGGGGTCGGGTTAACCCAGTCGACCGGATGCACATTAGCCGCCAAGCGGGCATCATGAGGATCGCCAATGAGGATGGATGGATGTTGGTAAACGGTCATGACGACTCCAGATGGAAGATTAAAAACGCTTTGCCGATAGCAGCGTGATTATTCCGATGGTATCAACCGGGACGGTTGGCGATGCTGTCCAGATTCCAGTTATAATTCTTATAGGCAACCGCAGGCTTGTGACCGGCGGCGAGTTCGGCGGCAATTTTTTTATTGAATCGGGCCACAAACTTCAAAACCGACCCCGCTGCCTGACGAAAATCGCCACTGTACCATTCATAAATGCGCGTCAGATGCAGGGTTTTACCGTTGGATGAAAGGCGCACCCAGCGCTGAGAATTATTGACGAATTCGGCTTGAGACTCGAGCTGTGCCTCGATGGTGGCCGCCTCGTAGGCCTGCTGGCGCAGCGGAGGGCAACCGATGGATCCGCAGTTAATACAGAAGTGAATGCGGGGGTCATCAAAATCCTTGCGCAGCATGAGTTCAATCTGGTCCAGACTGTAGAGTTTGCCTCCGATATTCCAGTGTACAAATACCCATCGCGCTGACGCTGGAATATCCATGATTGAGTTAATGTTGGGGTAATACTTCAAAAGGAGGTGCAGCGTAAATGCATTGTATGCATTGATGAGCAGAGCCAATTTATTATTGCGTCCCAGCTTGTCAAAGGGCGCCTTGGCCAGTTCCGCAATGTAGGCATTTAAATCCTGCGGGTGGGCCGCGAGCCCTTTATAATCCACCCATCCATCCTTCTGCACATAATGGCTCACTACTTTATTAAACAGGGCGTTGCTGAATTGAGGACCATTGGGATTTGACTTGAACTTATTAACCAGTTTAACAGGTGGCGGGCCAAAGATGCCGGAGAGTACGTTGCGGTTCACCCACGAGCAGGCGGTGAGAGTAAGCATCAAGAAGGCCGCCAGGGCAAAAATAATCGGTCGATTCCAAGATACCTGCTTGGTGGAAGTACCAGGTGAAGTGCTGGTCATGTCGGTTACTCCTTCTTCAGATGCGAGCGCCTTTTTGGCCAGATGCGTAATGTAAATGGTGACGATCAATATCAATATCAGCCCGATGCCCACCAGCACCCAATGCAGCAGACTGCTGGACCGTCCGCTGCCTGCAGCTTGGCTGGCGGCGTAGCCGAAATAGACATAAAGGAGAGTGCCGGGCAGCATAAAAATCCAACTTACCAGGGTGTAGGGCCAAAAGCGTATGGCCGTGAGACCGAAAAAATAGTTGCTCAGGTTAAACGGTACCATCGGCGAAAGGCGGAGCAACGCCACGATTTTTGGGCCGTTTTTGCCGATCGCTCGATCGATGGCGGCAAATTTGGGCTTTCCGCCGGTGGCCCGTTCCACCGATGAGCGAAAGGCATATCGTCCTAAAAGATACGCCCCGGCGGCACCCATCGTCGCGCCTATGGAGACGACCACAGTGCCTATGATCGGACCATAAAGCACGCCTGCCAACAGCGTCAAAGCGGAACCAGGTATCAGGCAAATAGTCGCCACAATATAAATGGCGATGTAGATCAGTATGCCGGCGACACCCATGGACGCCAAATAAACGTGCAGCTTATCAAGCCCTACACCAACGGGAACGATTCGGAGCAGCACAATCAGGCATGCGATAATCACCGCTACTGACAGCCACTGCACCGATGATTGAAGGTGGGAAGATTTCATGTTCATCTCCAAACTCTACGAGCCGCGCTAGGCAACTGATTGGTCGATAGAGCAGGTGATTACTTACATAATACAAGACAAATCAAAGTCCGGCATATGGCGATGGGCGTACGCCGCCGTAGCATAAGGCCGATGGGCCTGCGTTTGCGGGCGTCGATCACATCCCTGCATGGAGTGCCTCTTGGGTTGCAGCGGGGCAGGATGAGCGCGATGCGATGGCTGCCGCATCCTTCTCATCGGCCAAGCTGCCGCCACACGACGATCCGCAACCAGCGGTACAGCCAAAACAGTGGTCGCCGGTGACAATGGATCGTGCCAGAAACTGCTGCGGGTTAAAATCGCGTATGTGTCCGGCTTCCGATGCTAGGCCGAGAGCGTAGTTGAAGTCGCAATCATAAATAGTGCCGTCCCACCCCACATGCAATTGGTGTCGGCACATTAATTTGTCCAGGGTGGCGACGTTGAAATTTGATTGCAGCAATTGTTCGTAACTTCGGGCTTTGCCCTGCCGGACCAAATCGTGCATGAAACGTCCAATGGGTAAATTGGTAAGGGTATAAAGCCGCGTGAAGTGGATGCCGAAGTGACTTTCAAGTTCGCGCCGATAAATAACCTCAAGCTCCTGCTGGTTGGGAGGCAAAGACGGGCCGCCAGGATTGTACACCAAGTCGAGAGGCAGATCGTCTTGCCTGCCGTAGCCGACGGCATTAAGCCGTTGGAGGACTTCCACGCTTTCTTGGTAAACATGTTTGCCGCGCTGGCGATCCACATTGGTTTCCAGATAACAGGGCAGTGATGCCACCAGATGAATGTGGCGCTGCGCATCAAATTCCGGCAGATCCTGATATCCATCTTCAAGCATAATGGTCAGATTGGTTCGCAGCATGACATGAATCTTTCTTTCCCGCGCCGCATCTACAAACCGCTTAAAGTGCGGATGCATCTCCGGTGCGCCACCTGTGATATCGATGGTGGTGGCATTGGCCTTGGTGGCTGCATCCAGCACGTGAACAATGGTGTCCCATGTCATTTCTTCGCGGCGGGACGGAGAAGACTCCACGTGACAATGCCGACACGCCAGATTACAGCGCAGGCCGATATTGACCTGAATAGTGTCTATGCTCAGGCCGCCAAAGTCGGTGACGCGAGCCGCGTGCAGCCGTCGATCAAAATTATTACATTCAGGAAAGTCGATCACTGACAATTTCATGCGCTGTGTCCTTTTGGGATACCAAACTGCAAAACCCGCCAATCCAACACGATTGTTTCAGCAGCATCCGTCGGCGATGCAGTGTTCTGTGCCTTCGGTGGTGGCGTCATAATCCAACCCTTTTGTCTGCCGTGGATGCCGATAGGCCGCGGGCTTACAGGCAAACGGCTTGGCCTCGGTCAGGGGCACCTCTACGCGTGGCGATATCGGAAAGAGACTCTTTGCGTAGGGACCATCAGGGTGTGTCATAATATTAAACGTCTTATCGCAAACCGCCATCGGTTTGCCGCGAACAAATACATGTCCATCATCATCCACCACCTGTTTCCACGGACCGGCATAAATAACGGCCTGCCCGCGATCCAGACATGGGCCTTGCCGCCCCTTCCGTGCCACCACCGTAACACTGCGGAATTCAATACCGTGTACCGTCCGCCACGGCTTGGGATCGCGTTTGACGAGTTCGACGCCAAAAAATCCAGCCTGCTCGAATGCCTGCACAAACCCATCCTCCCGCATGGCCCCGCTGACGCAACCCGACCAAAGCACGGGATCCTGCTGTAAAGCCTCAGGGACATCTTCATCGCTGACGATATCGCTGATGGCTGCCCGTCCGCCCATTTTAAGCACACGGAATATTTCTCCAAAGAGCCGGGATTTCTCATCGGCCCGTACTAAATTTAATACACAATTGGATATCACTACATCGACGGACTGATCCGGTACCAAGGGCCGATGGAGTCTTTGCCGCATTTGATGTTGTTCCAATTGATGGAGATCAGCCACCGAGCGGACGGGGCTATCGTTCAGATACTGTTCGGTGTCGGCAAGATCAAGCCGCAAGTCCTGAATCATGCCCTTGCGAAATTCCACATTGTGATAACCGACGTGTCCCGCCACCACCGACACATTTTTACGCGCCAGAGCCAGCATGTCGTCGTTGATGTCCACGCCAATAACACGGCCCGTAGCTCCGACCACCTGTGCCGCGATGAAACAGATTTTGCCTCCCCCGCTGCCCAGATCAAGTACGGTATCACCCGCATGAAGAAATTCTGATGGGTTACCGCATCCGTAATCGCGATCAAGCACCTCGGCGGGTATCGCTTTGAGATACTGTGGTTCATAGGTGACTGGACAGCATAAACTCTCCTGCCGGGTTCGGGCGGCGGCGGAATAGGTGCTGCGAATTGACTCCTCGATGGTGCTGACCTTGCTATTCATTACAGATCTCCAAGTTTAATACCGGCCTGTGTCCGATGCAGGCAGCCGGTCAATGTGTCAATTCCAGCCGGGCGGTCTCAGGGAGATACCTCCAGGTAATAAGCGCTGCGACCATGCTGGCCCCGCCAACAATGGCGAAGACAGCGAACGCGCCGGCGTGGGCGTCGATAATCGGCAGTCCAAAGGCGCCGCAGGCGGCACCCATGCGTGAAAAGGCCGTCGCCGAGCCTTGCCCCCGTGCCCGCAACCGCGTGGGAAACACCTCGGCGGCGACAATCCATGTGGTCGTGTTCGGCCCGGCATTGATACAAACCTGCATTAACGCAAAAACCGCGACCAATAGCCAGGAATTCATTTTTTGTCCGGCGACCGCCAAAAGGATGAAGAGAACCGCCATCAATACAAATCCAATAATCTGCAGGCGACGGCGGCCGAGGCGATCAATACTGATAAACGCCAACCCAAAGCCCACCAATGTGAAGACGCCCAACGCCACCGTAGTAACGATGGCAGTATGCGCACCGCCGACGTGCCTCTGCAGCAGCAAGGTTGGAATCAGCAGGCCAACTCCGTACACCGGCAAATCCATAAGAAACCACGGCAGAATGGCAGCGGCTGTCCGCCGCCGATGGTCTGTGCTGATTAATGCTCGGTAGGGCAGTTTTTCCAATGCTTGGGAGTGCTTCCAAGCATGCGATTCCGGCAACCTGCAGCGGACTATCAGCACAAGTGCCGCCAGTGCCGGCAGGGATCCGCTGGCCAGCATCACACGCCAGGCCAGGGCGGCCGGAAACAAAGCCGTACACCACCAGCCCACAACCCCGCAGGCCAATGCGCCAAAACCCCAGCCGCAAAAGGCCAGTGTCATGTTAGCGCCACGTGTGGCCGACGGACTGATGTCAGCGACATAGGTTGCCCCGATGGGATAACCAGCACCAATGCCCACTCCCATCAGCAAGCGGAGCAAAATGACCTGCCAGGCGCTGGCAGCCAACCCCGAGAGAATGGCGAAAAGAGCAATGCATGCCATTGCGGCAATCACACTTGGACGCCGCCCCCAACGATCTGCCAAATGCCCAAAGGCCAATCCGCCAATGAACATCCCCACAAATACGGATGCCAACATCACACCCACTGAAGCAGAAGTCAATCCGAGCTGCGCTTTCATATCCAGCAGCGCAATAGCGGCTATGAAATTGTTGTATCCCGACAGAAACAGTCCTAAAAACGCCACCATCAAAATGCGGCGTCGGTCCCGATCCATCATGGCAAGACTCAGATTGGTATCCGCATGGCGCATCAAAACCCCTTCACATTGCCATATTTTCCACACGCTGCGGCGGCTACTCACATTTACGAGCGCCGATATCAGCCCGGATTTAATCTGCACGGTTTATCCGGTTTTTGGTCCGACATCGCCGCCGTGGCGCTCGCCATCGTTTAGTCGCAGCACGCGTTCATTTCTTACAACTATCCAATGGAACTGGTATTACGCCAGCGTGTTCCAACTCACGCCAGGACTCCGTCCAGGAGTCTGTCCAAGTAATAGCAAGCCTGCGACGGCATGGATTTTGGCGGGCA
>DZDI01000130.1 GCA_022730455.1 Phycisphaera mikurensis
CTTCTCTGTGGGACATAAAGTTTCATGCTGGCCGCATGATGATATTGGTTTAGGTGTCGCGCAGAGAAAAAGAGACGCAGAGGTTTTGTCACAAAACCACGCACTAGGCATTGGCCAAAGCATCGGCAGTTGAGTCACCCCGGAAAAGCCCGGTGCTATACTCAACCCGGCTCCTGATGATACATTACAGGGGGCGAAAGAAGCAATAAAAGGCTTATTTTGCGGCCAAATATCCAAGTTAAATGTGCCATTAGTTGCCGCATCGAGTATAGCCATGGGCTTGCCCGTAGTTTCGCGCCGCGCGGTGCGGGGTGCAGCGTATCCTGTAACGACTGGCAGCCGCTCCGCAGAGCCAATCCGAAGGCGAGTATCTTTTCGACCGGCACGCTTACGGCACCGCAAGACGCGGAACAATGCCAGCCGCAAGGCCTGTCTGGCGATGGTCTTCAAGCTCTGTCAGAGTGCCCAACGCGGCTTCACGCGGCTCAATGGTGCGGAATTAGTTCCGGATGTTATAGCCGGTGTGCCATATGAAAATGGAATCAAAAAAGCCGCCTGAGATTCTCTATCCACAACATTTGACAGTATCTCCAGGCGTAAATGGCTCTGACGGCTCGGCGCTGAGCCTAACGCCGTCTCCAACTCCGCCAAGGGGCAGTTCTCGCGATTGGTTACGTTTTGGCTTCCTTGCCATACCCATAGTAAAACATGTTTTTCGCAATCGCGCAAGTGTTAATTACGCAGTTTATTTTTGGCAATTGCCCTAATATTTATTTTCACCAAAATCGCGACAAAGTGCGAAAGTTGGGCTATCACTTGGACGGATTCGTAAACAATTCAACGAGATTGTGCACGCTTGTGCTTGGGGCCTTGTGCGTAACGTCGTCGGAAGCGCAAAGGGTGATGTGTTTTTCGGCCTGCTGGATGTTGCAGCAATTCTCGTCAATGACCTCAAGTGCAAATTTTTCGCCGTAGCTTTCCCTGAAGGGCCGGCCGAGCTTTTTATGCAATGCGTACTTGTAGTTGGCGACGCTCCGCGCCCCTTCGGGCAGCACCACCGCAAAATGTGCCAGCGCCCATGCATCGAAAGATGGATTGGTCAGTGCGAGGCTGATTTTATGTTTTTTGGCTTTTGAGACGGCCCGTGCAAGCCCCTTTGCACCGGGGTCCTCAACATCCATCACGCACCAGGCCTCGGGATAATCACCGCGCCGTAAGCCAACGGCCCGGCCCACAATGGATTGGGGGCCCTTGCCGCCGTTGCAGCGAATGTCAAAATACCGATCACCCTGGTATTGGGATTCGAGTGCCTTAAAGTAAAAAGATTCAAGTTCCCCCTCGCAGACGATCAGCACAGGCTTTCTGTAATCCTTGGGTTTATTTATCCGTTTCACGGCGTATGTATCCCCGCCTTTGGTGGTGGTGGATCGGCCGGATTGGGCTCATCCTTTTCATACCCCACGCCAGATAGATAGGGGCCGAAATCTGCAATGGCACCGTAGAACCCGGCGAGATAATTGCGCTCAAACGCTTCGGTGCTGCGGGGTGCGTTTTTACCGCGAAAGTCTGCAAGGCACGCGAGTTGGCTTTCGCCAGCAGACGTTTTCTCCGTAAACCAAATCTGGTCTTTCCGCAGCAGGTTTGGCGACATCAGATGCGTGTAGTGCGTGGTGAAGATAAATTGCCCCGCCGGGTTGTGCTGCGGATTTTGAAACCACGCCACCAGCCGCTCCGCAAGCAGCGGGTGTATGTGCGAGCCAAACTCGTCCATAACGATGGTCCTACCTTCTTTTGCCACCAGCGAGAGAAAACAAAAGAGCTCCGCAAAACGCTGCGTCCCGGCTGATTCTTCGTCCCAGTCAAATTCCACCTTGCGGCCATCGCTCGTTTTATGCACAGACCGCACCGGACTGGGAAAGAAATTGTTGTCGCGCGGAAACCATGCCGGGATAGGGACTGCATCCGTCGACGGCGTCGCTTGTGGAAGACGAAGTTCTTTTATTCCAAAATCTGCAGCCCGTAGAAACGCCTGCAATTGCTGGCTCAAGGCTGCGTCATCGCTCAGCAGCTTTGCGAGGTCCCTGCCAACACCGGCCAGCGACGGTGGAAAGTGCAAAAAGCTCAAACGTCCCGTGATTAAATTAAAAATGTCAAGCAGCAGCGGGACGTTGATGTTTGCGCCGCCGGAAAGCACCAGCGAGGACTCGCGGGTGAATTTGCTAAGCTGTTCCCGGGCGACGGGCGCAAATTCCTTTTCGCGGTTAAAAGTCACAGTCGTTTTCCCGGTGTCATCCGTCTTCCGGGTGAAAATCGGCACCTCGCGGTCCGATGGCAGCTCCTCCATGAGTGTTTCGTCGGCAATACGATCAGCAAATGCCGAAAAGGAATAGCGAAATACCCTGCTGTCGGCGGTGGGAAAAACCATCTCGAACCGGGATGGCTTGGTGCTCCACTCAACGGCCAGCCCGTGCGGCTTAATATTCGGAATTAAGTTATTGGGATATACGACCCTGGCAGAGTTGCACACCGTATCGACGAACACTTCTGCCGCCCTAAGCAAATTGCTTTTGCCGGACGCGTTGTGGCCGAAGATGGCAGCCACGCGCAAAGCCTGTGGAAATCCCTTGGGCCCGGCGATTAAATTCTCGGGTTTATTGCGTGCCTTTCCCTTAACAAGCGTAAGGGTCTGGGCTGCGCCAAAGGATCGGAAGTTCTCAATGGTAAATTCGTAAATCATGGGCAAGCTGCCTTATGCGTTCGCGGTTATCGCCCGTCCATGGGCAGAACTCTCACCGTGGTGGCGTTGCGTTAAATTTTACTTACCGGTACGCCGCCATCATGGTATTATATTACAGCGCTTATTGCAATAAATATGCACTTAAGTATAGATAAATTCAATTATAGGCTAAAATATCCGCTGTATTAGCTATTTTTGTGCATTTATGTGGAGAGACTCTTGGCCCAACCGACCACGCTGGTTTGACATGGCAGCAGCGTTCCATACACTTAACGGGCTCTAGCGACGGTGGATATAGCTCAGTCGGCAGAGCGCGAGGTTGTGGTCCTTGAGGTCGCGGGTTCGAGTCCCGTTATCCACCCTTATCCGGGCAGGCCTCGGCCGCGTGATGGCGGGTTGGCGCTTCTCGTGGCGATCTGCCACATAGGTCACTGCCAATCTGCATCGCCGCTGCGGCGTTTCTTTTGCCACGCCCAAATTTTGTCCAATGGCCAGGAATTAAGCACATTTTCCGGCCGGGCCCACGCACGCCGTGCCGTCATTACGCCAAACTGCAGTTTATCAAAATCGGTGATTTGATGGGCGTCGGTGTCGATGCAAATGGGAACGCCCGCCTCAACGGCCAAGCGAGCGTGGATATCCCGCAGATCCAGCCGCATATCGTGGGAATTGATCTCAAGGGCGCAGCCGCTGCGGACAGCAGCCATCACCACACGCTGCATGTCCGGTTCCAACCCGCGCCGGCCGGCGATCAATCGCCCTGTGGGATGACCGATCACATCCACCAGTGGATTGGAAACTGCACGAACGAGTCGCGCGGAAGCGGCATCAACATCCTGTGTCAGGGCGGAGTGCGGCGAGGCGACAACCCAGTCCAGTTCGCGCAGCACCTCATCGGGGTAATCCAGCGATCCGTCGGCGAGGATATCCACCTCGCTTCCCGCCAGCACGACGATATCGGAAAATGATCGGGCCGCTGCGCGTATGGCCTTGGCGTGAGCCATGAGGCGATCGACCGAAAGGCCGTTGGCCTGCACCTGACTTTTACTGTGGTCGGTAATGGCGATGTATTGGTATCCGCGATGCCGGGCGGCGGCAATCATGGCCGCGATGGATTCATGTCCATCGCTGGCGGTGGTGTGCATATGCATGTCGCCACGGATGTCGGATACTTCAACTGCGGTCCAATGATGCGGTATTGGATGGCCAATAAATGCCAGACGGGGGTCGTCAAGCTCGGGCCGGCCTCCCGCAGTGGCGCGAAACATGGCGTCGGCGAGTTCAATTTCACCACGGTCTTCGCGCATCTCAGGGCAAATGTATGACAATTCCAGACGGTGGTAGATGTCCGACTCATCCGCCCCGGCGATATGCTGCTCTTCCCGGAAAAGCCCCCATTCATTAAGCTTCATGCCACGTTCGACCGCCCGCTGACGCACCCGCACGTTATGTTCTTTGCTGCCGGTGAAATATTGCAATGCCGCGCCCCAGCTTTCAAGCGGAACGATACGAAAATCAACCTGCAGCCCCAGTCTGGTGCGGAGGGTGATTTTGGTTTCACCGGCGGCCAGAACCTCCGCTGTCTCCGGATGGGTATTTACGGTCGCTGCAATGGTGGGCGAGATGGTCGCAGGGGCGCTGTTGGGTTGGGCGGCCAGCAGAATATCCAAATCGCCGACGGTTTCCTTGCCGCGGCGCAAGCTGCCGCAATGGGCCACCTTGGCGATGCCTTGGATGGGGCGAAGCAGATTCACAAATTCACAGGCCAGGGGATAGGCGTAGCCCAGGCCGATGCGGGCGTTGGCGGTTTCCATAAAAGCAAGGTTTTGTTTGATGTTGGCCTGTTTTTTTTCACCAAAGCCTTTAATGCCTGTAATGGTGCCGGCGTCGAGGGCTTTTCTAAGGCTGGGGATATCGGTGATGCCGACCTCTTTCCAGAGAAGATAAGCGGTTTTAACGCCTACGGTGGAAATGTTGAGCATTTCCAGCACGCCGGGTGGCACCTGAGCAGCGAGAGATTCAAATTCAGAAATGTGGCCGGTACGCAGATATTCAGCAATCTTTTCAGCCGAGCTTTTGCCGATGCCGGGAATTGCGTCGAGCCGACGTTCGTCGGCCAGAGTTTCAATCGGCTCGGCCAAGTCTTCCAGCGCACGGGCGACTTTGCGTGTAGCTAACACGCGAAACTGGTTTTCGTCCAGCAGGGCCATCAAATCGGCAGCCCGATTGAATTGTCCGGCTAAATCAGTATTTCGGCTCATGGCGTTTTCCTACCTAGCGGCGGGCGATTGGTGTTGAACGCGATAAATCGCCTGCGCCATCATCATATCTTCAGCATGGGTAATTTTAATATTCAGGCTGGATCCTGCTGTGGCAAGGGTAGGTATGCCAGCGAATTCAGTTACCTGCGCATCGTCTGTAAGGTTGGCTGTAAGCCCACGGGCGATTAGCGTCTTATACGCGTCGCGCAGCAATTCGGTGCGGAAGCATTGTGGTGTTTGGGCTTGGTGGATGCCTCGGCGGTCAACAGTGCGGCTGATCCATTGCCCGGTATCGCCTGCGGCAACGGCTTTAAGTGTGGCCGGTTCCGGCACCGTGGGCAATGCCGCACCATGCCGCATCGCCGCCTGAAACGCAGCGTCTATGACATTCGCTGGCGTCAGAGGACGGGCCGCATCATGTATAGCAACAAATTCGGTACGTACCAGAGGCAGGCATAAGGCATTGTGCACAGTATCCCAGCGTTCAATCCCGCCGGGGGTGAAACGAATCGGCATGCGGAAGCGGCCTGGATCGATGGCATCTCGATAGGCAGCAAACCGGTCAGGTGCCGTGGCAATGACCATGGTGTCAACGTCGGCATGCTGGGCAAAAAGCTCGACGGTGCGGGCCAGAACGCTGCGTCCGCAAAGATCGGCAAGTAATTTATCCCCGCCAAAACGTTTTCCATTGCCAGCGGCGGGAAGAATGACTGTAAACGGGGCCACATTCATAACTACCGAGTATCGCCGGGGAATAGAAGAAGCTCAACTGGCGATGAGGTGCCTCGGGCCACGGCGTAGCCGCTGCGGTATTGTGAACATCCGCATCCGATGCGTTACAATCTCCATCTGTTGACTGAATTGCTGTTGGATTCGGCGCGGGATGCATTGGCGAGACATGGTGGAAGACGAAACAAGGGTGGCTGTGCTGCCTACAGCCGGTACGCTGCAGCGGGCTGCGAGAATATTTTTGGACATCGCCTACGACGGTGCCGCACCTCCACCTGAGGTTATGCAGCGGATGGAGCCGATTAATAGGGCCGATCCATCGCAGCCATGCCGACCGGAATGGTTTGAAATATCCTCTAAGCAGGAGGCCAATCCCTCAATGCGGCTGAGGTTGGGGCAGAAAAATTATCCGCATATGAAGATGCTGTTGCAGCCGTCACCCGATTTGGATGAATATTTATTTTTTGCCGACAGCCATGATCGCCATCTATTCACCGCCGTGGAATCTGAAGCCCAGGCATTGGCGGCTTTGCGGCAGGCGAACGCGGAAATAACGCGTAAGATCGAAAAACAGTGGGAACAGGCAGGGTTGCCGACGTTTCAATCTTACCTTAGGCGTTCCATGGGTGCGGCTGGCGGAATGTAAATCCGTCATAGCTTGAATCAGTGCCCCCTTGATGATTGGCCGATGGCCGTATTGCGGTGGTTCGGGATGGCCCCGCGATGGTCATTGGTTGGATTGATTGGTTATCCAGCAGTGCCATGTGCCCACGCTCCTTGGCGCCGTTGTGGACGGTTGCGGTTCCCGTCACTTCCCTTTTGCTCGGGCCGACGGTGGAAGCCGGTTACGGCATGTTCATCCAGTCGGGGGTTATCATTGGCGCGGTCATGCCGGGGGATGGAGATGTTGAGAGGTGATCTGCGATTGCGCACATGGTGTTGCATGCGCTGCACGCTGTTATTCTGTACCGCTTGCGAGCATAGCCGATCGTATTAGAATTTGATGGGTCGTCGTGGTTGAAATGTCAAAGGAAGAAGGAGTGTTTCCATGTCACTTTTGAAAGATTTCAGGAATTTCGCATTCAAGGGCAATTTGATTGACTTGGCGGTGGCGTTTGTCATCGGTGGGGCGTTCAGCGCCATTATCACCGCATTGGTTAACGACATCATCATGCCTGCCATCAGCTTCGTCACGCCGAGCCAGAGCTACACCAAATGGACGATCGCAAAAAAAATTATGATTGGGCACTTTATTGGTTCCGTGCTGAATTTTTTCATTGTGGCCGTGGCACTGTTTATCATCGTGGTACTGGTCATCGGACAAATTCGTAAGTTGACAACCAAGGCTCCGCCACCCGCTGCGCCCACCACCAAAGAATGCCCATTTTGTTGTTCGGCTATTCCGATTAAAGCCGTTCGATGCGGCCAATGCACCTCAGACTTGACCGTGGCACCGGCTCCGGCGGCATGATGGCAGTGCTTTTGAGGCAATGAATCCTGGTAAAAAAAGCCCGACAACTCTCCAACATCGTTGAAGAGTTGCCGGGGCACAGCCCT
>DZDI01000001.1 GCA_022730455.1 Phycisphaera mikurensis
CCGGAGCGTTTCCGGCACATCGCAGCGCTGCTATTACTTGGACAGGCTCCTAGGCCCGGTTGCGCGAAATTGGCCGCTCAGCGAGTCTACCAGCAGGCAGGTGGCTGATTGGAGAAAATAAGATGATCCGGTCCGCAGGGACACTCCACCATCAGATTTCGCCCTTCCATCTTTAGCACGGCCGTTTTTCCGCAACGCCGGCATCTTGCATCAATGGGAATCACATTCAGGCAGTCAATGCAGTGGTAATTGAATCCGCGCGGCGAACTCTGGGCATGCAGCCGCATACTGCTGCAATAGGGGCATGGTTGACCATCGGTAATCGCCGCGGCGGGAGGCTGCTGTCGTTGCCGAACCTCGGCCGCAGACTTTTCAATTTCATGTATCAGTTGTCCCTCTATCCTTTGCACCCCGGTGATAACAAGCGCCAGTTTGGCTCTTGTGCAGGCGACGTAGAACGCCGCCCGGCCCTTGTCGTCAGCATGGAAGTCATCGGCCCCCATCACAAAAACCAATGGTGCGTCATAACCTTTGGCACTGGCTACCGTGCAAAGTGTGAGTATCCCCGGCTCAAAGAGCGGTTTGCGCTTGTTTTCCGGGTGATCTGCGTCAACAAAGCGAATGGTGCCGTGGCTGCCCAAGGCGGTGGTAAGTGCCTCCGCCAGCCCATCCATAAATTTAAAATGTTTTGCCAGAATGAGAATATCGCTGGGCAGGACGTCGTCTATGTGGGTCAACTGTTGTACATATGCGGCAACGGCCTGAATTTCCGCCATGCGTGACGGATAAAACGCCACCAGTGGCCGAACCCCTTGCCGCCGGCAGAATTCAATTTCAAAACGGGAGCCATTTTCTCTGATCAGTCCACGTTGAAGCAAGTTGGCGACATCTGCAAATTGCCGTGTGGTAGCTGCCTTTCCGGGTGCAGCATACGAACCGACGAGCACATTGAAGGCAAAATCGACAATCTGCTTGGCATTTCGGAGGCATTGATCGAGGAAAATAGTCCGCCCGACCACCTGAATACCAAGTTTTTCCCATACGGGTGTTTTAATGCCGTAGATATTCTGGGCGTTGTCATAAAAAAGTATAAGGGTTCGGCGACCTGACCCATCAGGCCGCGCCAAGCGTCTGATAAGCTGCAGTTCCTCGGGGAAAAGATACTGCGTTTCATCAACATAAATGTGATCAAACTGCAGATCGCCAAGTACATCGTGTGGCAGCTTATCAAGCGTGTGGCACATTAGTTCAGCGCGGGCCGCACGCTGTTCATAGTTATGGGGTGTTTGCAGTGATGGCTCGCGTCTGAGCAAATCATAAATCAACCCTTCCATATGCGTAACGGTGAGATAATCGCCCGGCAGGTCAGAATAGGTAAGAAATTTGTATCTATCTTCAATGCGTTGGCGCAGATAAAAGGTAAGCGTGCGATTAAAGCATAATACCAGCACGCGCGGACGATGCGCAGGGCGCGAAAACATATCGCCGGTGTAGTGCGTGAGTTGATAGGTGGCGTGGGCTGCATTTAAGGCGAGGAGCACCGATTTGCCCGATCCAGCCACACCTCGAAACAATCGATGTGCACCCGAAAGATCGGCATTGCCAAGGCTTTTCTGCTGCTCGGTGGGTTCACGAATGGCCATTTCCATGGCGCGAATTTCAGCACCCAAATTGAGGCCCTTTGATCGACGCGCGGTACGCACGGGGCGCTGTGCGAAAAAACGAATGTCCGGTCAGAACGCTTATCACCACCTAGCCGTCTTCGCGCGACAATCGGCGGCTCGGCAGGTGGGGCGGTGCCGCCCTGTTGGCACGGCGAATGATCACCTCTCTTAGCCCGCCGGCACTGCTGCAGTCATCAGCGAATAGAAATTCCTCCGGTACGACGGCGGAGAACCGTTCGCCGAATTCCCTCCGATGTATTGCCGGCAATGCCGCAAGGCGCATGAATAATATTTGCGCTATGTCCAAGTGCGGCTTGCATTGGTCGCGGATGGCGTACATGACGCGTTCCGCCTGGTGCAGCGGGTCCTCCCGCGTGGCAATGCCGTCGCGATTGATGGTCAATTGTGTCGCGCGCACCGATGTGATGTCATTAAGTGCGATACCTTTATTTTCAACCACAAGCACCCCGACCTGCGGATGAAGCAGCACCAAGTCAGGACGCGGGATTTTTCCTTGCGGCGAACGGCTTTCAAAAAAAAAGAAGGCTTCGGATGAGTCGCCGAACGCCTCAAGCATAAGCGTTACCAGATAGGCATGCCAATATTGCCCGATTCTGATCGCCACCGACAACCTGCGCCTTGGCGGCATTGACCGCGATGTCAAGGCGATTGGTCCAATCAGAGGGTGATTTTTGCGGCAAAGGGATGCCTCCTACGATTGAGGGGGTGCGGCACCGCGGTGATTTTCAAGCGTTCAGTGTCTCGTCGCAACCCAACTATCCGGACGGATGGCTATGCCGCCGAGCGAATAATTGCTACCATTGTGGGGTGGATTGTGTTTTTTTTCCAGTATTTTTGCGCACGGAGGGTAAAGACGTTCTCGTGGTGGGCGGTGGGGCCGTTGCATTGCGAAAAATAACCAGCCTGGTGGCTTGCGGAACGCGCGTACTGGTGGTCAGCCCCGAGATTAGCCGTGACATCAGTGAGCTCTCCGGCGTTGAACTGAAAAATACACGATATGATTCCAGCATCATGCGGCCCGTTGATCGTCGGTGGTGGTTGGTATTTGCTGCGACAAATAATGCCGATGTTAACGCAGCGGTGTGTGCGGATGCACGGGCCGTGGGAATCTGGGCCTGCAACTGCGGCGATCCTGAGACTGGTGATCTGCTATCTCCTGCCACTCGGGTTGTGGGAGAAATTACCCTTGCCGTAACCACCGGTGGGGGATCACCGGGTTTGGCGGCCAGATTGGCCGATCAGGCGGCGGCCGGTATTTCAGAGTCGCAAAAAATGCTCTCTGGCCTGCTTCCACAGTGGCGGCAACTCATCCGCCGGTCTTTTGACCAACAGGCGACTCGCCGAATGTTGATGCGAGCCTTGAGTGGAGATGAGATGCTGGCAACCATAAAATCCGGGGGTCGGAGAGCGGCGGCAGAGTATTTTGACCGGCTCGTGGCCGAGGCAAAACTAAAGACCGAAAGGCACGGCGAATAGCCCATGGCGCATTTACGTTTTATTCCATTAAATCTGCCGGAGGCAGCCGCAGCGGCCATCGTGCCGCTGATACTGCTGGCGTCATTTTATTTTTACGCGCGCTCCAAATTAACTCATCCGGAAAATGTGCCGGCGGATGCCGCATCTAAAAGTTTAACCGCGACATGGCTGGCGGCGGTGGCGATGGGAATTCTTTTGATTCTGCTGGCATTACGAGCCGCGACGGCACATTCACTGGTATCCACCGTGGCTAATTTTTTTGATTCCTCTCTGGTGCTTGCACTTCTGGTACTGATCGCATGGGTTTATTACCGTCTGACGCACCAACTACGCGATTTTGCACCCTTTCTTCTGCCCATGGCAGCGGTGCTTTTAATTTTGGGCATTACCTTGAGTTTCACTTCCGAACGACAGTTCCATGATGACAACCCTTGGACTGTGGTGCACATCATCAGCGTACTGCTGGGGTTTGTCAGTTTCGCCATTGGCTGCGTGGCCGGGGTTGTGTATTTAATTTCCGAATCGCAGTTGCGGCGTAAAAATCGAACGCAGTGGACATTTCCGCGCCTGCCCCCGCTGGATCGGCTGGAGCGCTTTACGCGGCACTGTATCGTCGTGGGCTTTCCACTGCTGACGCTCGGCGCGGTAAGCGGTATTTTTCGAGCTGTGGAAGACCCGCACGCCTTGGGGCACGATTGGTGGTTTTCGCCTAAAGTGTTGTTGACGGCGGTGGCGTGGTTGATTTACGCCTCGCTGCTTCACGTACGCTTGGCACCCGCGCTGCGGGGGTCGCGCTGTGCGTGGATGAGTATTGTGGGTTTTGCGTTTTTGCTGGCGGTGCTTATCGCGGCCAATTGGATGCCGCACGGATGAGATGAAATGGAATCGATGATTCCCCATTCCTACAACCTGCTGATGGTTGGTATCAATTACCGCACCGCACCGATTGATCTGCGCGAAAAATTGGCGGCCGGAGCGGAAAAGACACGGCAGGTACTCAGCCGCCTGCGAGTCGATTTTCCGCATGGGGAGTTTATGCTGCTTTCCACCTGCAACCGGGTGGAACTGTACAGTGCGTTCCCGATCGGAAAAGATCCTTCAGAAAATGCACTCATCGATCAATTGGCTGCCATTGGCAGTGTGTCGGCCGAGGTCCTTACAGGTCACGTTTACGTCCGGCACAGCGCTGGGATGGTGGAACACTTATTCCGTGTGGCCAGCTCGGTAGATTCCATGGTACTCGGTGAGACGCAGATTCTCGGTCAGGTGCGCGATGCCTATCAACTTGCCTGCCAATTGGATGTCGTCGGCACCATGCTCCATTCGATTTGCCAGCGGGCACTGGCGGCCGGTAAGGACGTGCATGAAAATACCGGGCTTTCCGAGGGGCGAACCTCCGTGGCCGGTGTCGCGGTGGAACTCATCGGCGAGGTATTTGATTCGCTGGCTGATAAAACGGTGCTGGTGATTGGTGCCGGTAAAATGGCCGGCATTATGGTTAAGCACATCAAGGCGCAAAGTCCGCGGCGGCTGCTGGTGTCCAATCGTGATGCACAGCGGGGCAGTGTATTGGCTGCGCAATTGGGGGCCGAGAGTATTGATTTTACAATGCTTGATGATGGCCTTACTCAGGCGGATGTGGTGCTTACCGGCACCAGTGCACAGGAGCCGATTTTAACTTCCGGCAGGTTGAGGAATTTATTTCGTGCCCGACAGTATCGTCCGCTGTTCATCATTGACGTGGCCGTGCCGCGCGACGTAGATGAGGATGTTGGCAAACTGCCCAACACTTTCCTTTATAATGTGGACGATCTAAATCGCATATCCGCCAACACGCGGCTGCAGCGCGGCGGCGAGCTGGAAAAGAGTCATGCAATTATCCAGCGTCACGTGGAGGAATTTAATGCGTGGCTTGGCGCCCGTAATTCCGGGCCAATCGTCAAAGCGCTATATCAGCAATGCCGTGATATCAGCGATCGTGAGTTGGCGGCAATGTTTGCCGAGCAACATGATTTAAGCGATGCGCAGCAGGAGGCTATAAAAAAATTCGCGCATCGCCTGGTGGGTAAGATTCTGCATACGCCCGTGACGCAATTGGGCCAGCATTCCGTAGTTGATCGCCGGCTGCAGTTGGCTACGGCCGTGAAGGAATTGTTCCGCCTGACGGATGAGGCGGCCAAGGCGCCGGACAACCCGGAGCCCACCAACCGTGCTGATGCGTAGCGGTTGTCGATCAGGAACCGCTGGTTTTAGCACATGAGGGTGAAATTTCAGTCCATCCATCGGGCGGCATTGTCCGCAATGCTTTGACGCCGCCGCCCGAACCCGCATTTGCGGGTGAGAGCCGCCAACCTGCCATCGTGGTGAAGAACGCCCGGTTTGTCACCGTCCGCGATAATCACATGGCCCATACCACGCGCTACGCCAATCCGGCGGTGGTCATTAAGTGACGACTTGCGCATAATGTGGATGATATGGTGGCTGCAAGCGTTCCGCCGGATGGTAATGCACGGAGGATAAACGGATGAAATGGCGACTGTTAGTCGGTTTGTTCGTAGCCACAATCCTGACGGGGGCGGCAATGGCATCTGCGTGGCACCCCGCACCATGCCGATTAATGACTCGATGGGCACGCCAAGTGCGGCCCGACCGTGTTTGGACGCATTATCCCCGGCCGCAGATGCGTCGGACTGTCTGGAAAAATCTCAATGGTTTGTGGCATTATTCCATCACGTCGCGCCACCAATCAGATGCGCCTAGACGCTGGGACGGTCAGATTCTTGTGCCGTTTTCCGTAGATTCGGCTCTCTCCGGCGTGGGTAAAGTCATGTTACCCAGTGATTGCATCTGGTACCACCGCCCGTTTTCCATTCCAGCGAGCTGGCATGGAAAACAGATTCTGCTGCACATTGAGGCCGCCAATTGGGAAACGTGGATATATGTCGATGGCCACCTCGCAGCGCGGCACCGTGGGGGCTATTCACCCATTACGGTCAATATCACACGCGACTTGCGGACAGCGACACACCATCAACTTACCATTCGCGTCTGGGACCCGGCGGGCGAACGCTTTGAACCTCGCGGAAAGCAGGTGTTACGTCCGTCGGGTATGTATTTCACCGAGTGCAGCGGCATCTGGGGCACGGTTTGGCTTGAACCCGTAGGCGCCGCGCACATTGCATCCTTGGTTATTGTGCCGCATCTGAGACGGAAATTATTCGCCCTTAAGGCCGTCACCGCCGGAGCCGGGGCGAAGGGGTTGACCATCCGCGCCGTGCTCCTCGAAGGCAATAAAAAATTATCCATTCGTATGGGCCATCCCGGCCATTTCATCAATCTCGCCGTCGTACACCCGCATTTGTGGACCCCGCACTCCCCATTTCTCTACAACCTGGACGTAACGCTTTTGCACCAAGGTCACGTTGTTGACCGCGTGACAAGCTACGCAGGCATGCGTTCCATCACCATCGGCCCCGGCGTTGGAGGACGCACTCAAATATTGCTCAATGGTAAACCTGTCTTTCAGCGCGGCCTTCTCTACCAAGGTTACTGGCCGGCCGGGCTTTACACACCGCCGGGCGATCGTGCCATGGCGTGCGATATCAGCACAGCCAAACGCATGGGCTTTAATATGTTCCGTGTTCATCAAATTGTGGAACCACGGCGCTTTTATTATCTTGCGGACCGGCTGGGGTTATTAATCTGGCAGGATATGCCGGCGGCGTGGCCTCCGGGGAAGCGCGGTCTCACACACGCGCAAATCCGAAAGCGGATATTGGCCGGTGGTAACTGGGGTGCTATTGGCCCCATACCCGCGTATGAGCGGCGTGAATATCGCAGCGAACTTACTGCCATGATTAAGGAACTTCGCAACGATCCGTCCGTTGTCGTATGGACACCATTTAATGAAGGATGGGGTATCCATAATGTTCCCGGAATCGTTCATCTGATTCATCAGCTTGATCCCAGCCGCCTCATCGATGCCGACAGCGGTGTTAATGTCAATCCCATTTACAAAAACTATTACCAGATACCCGGCAACGTGGTGGATATCCACCATTATCCCGGGCCGCGCGCCATCGCCCCCTCTCGCACCCAAGCCGCATCGGCCGGAGAGTGCGGAGGTGTATGGTATCCCGTTGTGAAACATTATTGGCCGGATACCCCAATATCGCGGCCGCACAGTCGATCTGCTGCCCTCGCACGTTACCGCAAAGATTGGCGCGAGGCGTGGCAATTGCGGCAGCGCCTGGGTATTTCCGCCATTGTGTTTACTGAATTAATGGATCAGGAACAGGAGATCGGCGGCTTGCTGACCTACGACCGTGTACCGAAATTTTCCATCAGAACCATTCGGCACATCACGTTAAATCGGTAGCACCTGACGCGGATCGTTCGGGCGCTGCCGCCACCATCGCACGCTCGGCGCGGCTCGCATCCACGCAAACGCCTCCGGCGGCAAACTCATCGTGCGGATCGTTTTAGGCGCTTAATCATCACGGTCCAACCGGCATTGCTCGGTGGCGGTGAAATATGAAATGAATGGTGCATGACTTTGTTGACGATGATCTTGGAAAATACTGCTGTGGTGGGCGTACCGTCCGGATCAACCCGGCGGATTGAAATCGGCAATTGCAGTCGTGTGCTGATCACGAATGTCAACGAGTCAAAAGTAAAGGCCTTCGGGTTTTTCGGAATCAGTTTAATGGCAACGGTATGGCGGGGCTGATGCTTCATCTGCACGACCGTTATCTTGAATTCCCGCAGCACTGTCTCCGGCCTCTGACCAATGGGAATGGGTATCGGCCCCTCGCCCAGTTTAAGCGGATTAAAATGCGCACCCGGCGGGGCAACTTCTATCTTGCGGTAAATTTTGGCTGATCCATTGCGGTCGATGAGCCACCGTCCGTCAAAAATAATGTCATGATCGGCATGGTGCCGGGCAATGGCGCCATCCACCGCCAATATGCTGAAGTGGATGTCAAAACGCGTTCGGCCATTTTTGGTACGCTGGTACCAAATGCGCCCCATATTGATATCCGTCTCACCCGACCGCAAATGATTCACCGTGACCCGCACGTCCGCCTTGAAATTATGGAGGGTCTTACCGCGGTGGTACAGCATGGTCAGCAGACGCATCACTTGCGGGCTTACCGGCGCGGCCACCTTTTGTGCCATCGCGGGGCGGTGTGTCGTCACCGCCTGTACCGTCAATCCCGGGGTTGCGGCCATCGCAGCCAACGCCGCCACACTTGCTGCCGCCACGCGCATAGGGTTCAAGCCTTGCCAGCGGTGCCAGCCAGATATGGCGAATATCCAAGCTTTACTCACAAAGGTCTGAATCATGATGCCCTCTTCACACGGACCGCATAACGGTCAGGTTCTTCCGCCAACGCCACCATATCTTCCAGCGACTGAATATGAAAATCCGCATCGGCGGCAAAATGAGGCGGTGGTGTGCCGGGTTCAAGCAGTAAAACGCAGCGCACGCCCGCCGCCTGCGCTGCTTGAATATCAAAAATATAATCCCCCACCATTAACACCCGGTGAAGTTCAACGCCTAGCCGCCGTGTAATCCGCCAAATGCTCTCCGGGTGTGGCTTCATCGGCAGATCATCGCGACTGGCGATATGGTCAAAATCCAGTGAATGGCGGCCCAGGATGGTTTCCACACTGCGGCGGCTGTTCCGCGACAGCAGTGCCGTGCGGATACCCAGCGACTGCAGGCGGTACAACGCTGGTTTGGCGCCAGCACGCAACTCCGAAGCCAGCGCCCCCTCATGTTCAAACTGATGCAGCGCGTCCCAGGCGGCGGCTTGCTTTTCGGGCGGCAATTCTGCGATCCACTCCAATACCGGCTCGCGCAGCTCAATGCCCAGCCGCTGGCGCAAGTCCTGAAAATTTAGTGCGTCAATGGTGAGGGTGCCATCCATATCAAAAATAATCAGGTCAAAATGACGTGGTCCATTCATACTTCCGATTATAGTCCCAACCCCGTTTTCTTTGATGGTCAACCGCGCAATGATTGAGATATCCACATCGCGGCGATATCCTCGCTGTCAATCCTAATTTGTAGGTGTGACAGAGCACTGTCGCCTGCTGGTAAATAAATGGCTTGCATATCCGAGCACGGCTAATTACCATCTCTTGGTATGTTCGTGAGGCCATCGGCCGCAGTGTTGCCGTCGTTTCACAATCGCTTCACTGAACTTATTGTGGTGTCGAGGTCTTTCATGGAGGAATCGCCTTGGCTCAGGCCAGTAACCATCCCCGACTTCCGATGATTCCGTGGGGCGACGTGCGCCGCCGCCCGGAGGATCGAGGTTCCAACAGTGTCATGGAGATACACTGTCCACTCTGTGGGCAGGTGCTTAAGGTACCATCCCGGGCCATTAACACACGATGCACCCATTGCCATAAACATCTTTATCTTGAAAATATCGTCATCGCCGACCTTTCGGGCCGGACACGCATCAACACATGCGGCGATGTGGTGATCGAGGCTAATGGACGCTTTTCGGGTGAATTGCAGGCCAACTCGGTGCATGTGTCAGGACGAATGATTGGTTCCATGGTGGCTACGCAACGTGTAACGATTACACGCACCGGTAAATTTGCCGGTGTCATCGCCACCCGCGAACTGCAAATCGCCCCGGATGCGATCTTCCAAGGGGAGGCATTTGTACTTCACGAGGACGAATCCGTTACCCACGTGCAAGGCGATCCCATCGGGGCTTGAAGTGGTTGTCCAAGATGACAGACCGCATTTTAGCCCGCGCCTGCGGTTGGATATGAGGTTCCACCACGCAGTTGTTGATTGGGCAACCGCCACGAAGTGCCTGTTTTAATCGGTAATGTCGGCAAGACGGCTGACACTTGTGACGTGGGACCTGTGAATCAGAACCCGGGCACGATTCGGACGGACTCCCAAATCCCGGGTTTGTAAAAGGTAAAAATCCTTGGTGCTGCGGCTATCGTTCATGTCGTGCACGTCGGCTTCGCAAAGCTCCAAAACGTGCGGGGTTATCCGCAACAGCTTCCCAACATAAATAAGGGGGCTGGCCGTATCAAGCACCACAATTTCGCCGGATAATTCTTCTATCGGGTCGATTTTGGCCGATAAACCAAGATAGGATGACTCTGATGCTTGTTCATTCATTGATCGGTTCCTTGAGACTCACGCTGCGCAGGATTATAGTGCCATCTGTAGGGATCAGGGAGGCTTCAATACGTCGGGCTACCGATGTGCAATAATGTCAGGGCGGTCTCGGACTGCTGTTTAGGGGTAGAATTATGGATCGATTGGTAGGCGGAAACAGACGGCCGGTGGCTATCAAAATGCTCATGCTTGGGTTTACCGTGGCGATGGCTGCAGAAGTGATGTGGCCCGCAGCGGCTTCTGCGATGACCGTCGACCAGCACATCAGGATGCTGCAATCCGAGATTAGGCCGGGGCAAGCGGTGGGGCATGTAGCGCTGGCGCAATATCTTTACGACCATTACATGTATTCGCGGGCGTTGACCCAGGTCGATGCGGCACTGTCCATCAATCCCAACAATCAGAATGCCATTCTCCTCAAATCGCTGATAGCCGCGAAGATCAAAAATGGTGGTGAGGTGGGAAAAACGCAGGCAAAAAATCATTCAGGCAAGACGACCGGCGGCTTGTTGACCCCGGAAGATATCAACCGCATCCGGCTTGTGGAATGGTCCGTTTCAGAACAACATCCTATGCGCGGCGTGATTCTCAAGCGGATCAAAACCCTCCACGCATTCTGGAAGCAATGGATAGCGCCCAATCCGCTTTACCAGTCCCTGAATTTAACCGAAGTCAATTACAAGAATTTTTTGCGGCTGAATAATTTTGCCCGTCAGGCGTCGCTGATTATGCGCATCGGTGATCCAAAATTTACCAAAATGATCGTTGTGCGAAATAACCCGGACGCCATTCGGCTCTTTCGTACTACCATTCAACCGTTTGTCCTGCAAAGCTGCAGCACCGTGGGTTGCCATCGTGGTCAGGACTTTCACGGGTTTAAATTGTTTGGTGCGAGGACTACCCCGAGCATGGCGCAGACCTATACCAATTTTTATATCCTGTCAAAATATTCATATCGTGGCCGAAAACTTATTGACCGGCCCAATCCGTACAATTCATTACTGATTCAATATTTGATGCCGCACAAGATTGCTGCAGTGGTGCATCCCGGTAAAAAGCCTCTGATCTATCGCAGTTTTAATGAAAAATCGCTGCTATCGTGGATATCGTCCCTGGCATTTCCAACGCCATCCTATGGAATCAAGTACAAAATGCCGGTATCCAAACATACGCGTCAATCGCATTAGCGGTCCGCCCGCGGGCAGGCGATGGCATCAGGCGTGCGCGATCGGTCTTTCAAGCCGTTGAACAGTTAACTCCGGATTTGTTATGCGGCGCTGCGTGCCGGTCGGCGAATTGCGGCGTTTGTCCCGCTGATACGCGCGTTCCGTTCGCGGGCTGTGCGTTATCTGGCACATACGCACATCTGGTGCACAGACCGGCTGATCCCGGTGGCGGTCCCGGCGGGAATTGACTGATTTCAGTGGCGCGCGGCATCAAGTTCCACAAGGCGATTGGTCCTGGGATTCCATCGCGCGAATACTTTGTCGCCAGTGTTAAAGGGTAAGGGACCAACCTTAAACCAGCTCTGATCGGGCCATACCTTTCCGACAGGGTCCCGCACATACGCTGGCTCACCCAGTGGCCTTGACGGCTGGCCTTCCAGTGTGACCAGCGGCAAAGTGTAAGGCGTTATGGGTGTCAAGTGAACGATAGACGCAGTTGCGGTGCCTCTACGAGCCAGAATATGTGTAGCCGAAGAATCCTGAATAATTAGTGTAAGGTCATCACCGGGCAGAATGTCGGCCAGCGAAGCGTCTCCTTCGGATTGGCCATTTTCCTCGATGGTGATCGGAGCCCGGAGGCCAACCGGTATCGCTACTCCAGTGACTCCCAGATCGTATGGGTCAAGATAGAGTTGTTCGGCTGACACGCCACGGCACTCTCCAGTCTGTGTCCGGTTCTCTGGCTTCGGCAGCCACTCTTGAGATGGAGGGATTGCCGAATCTGTATGCCGGTGCAAGATTATTCGCGCAAGATTGTAGCATGTTCGGAACGAACCGGATGTAAACAGGCGCTTCGCCATATCCAATTGACGTCTCTCTTCCTCGCTGATAGCGTTGGGGTGAATCGATTCAACCAAAGTGAGGCTCCAAGCAGCGTCGGCACGCCATCCCACGATGCTGGCTTCCGCCCTTAAACGGTCACCGCTGTAACTGCGATTGGAAGCTACGAGGGCTTCAAGATTTCCCGGCCATTCCTGTTCCAACGCGACGCCGAACAGGGATACCCAGTCCGGCCAGCCGGAAGGGTGAAAATCAAATGCCACCCACATTTTACCGGAATTTTCAGCCATATCTCCTAGATCCAGTTGACGCGTGGCAATTCCGCTGTTAGACATCTGATCGACTTTTCGGAGATTTCCCCGACTGGTACCGGCGTACACGGTCAGATGACTGCTGGTGCTATTCTGGCGAAAAACAAAAGCTCGCGCGGTATAAGAAAGAAGTATTTTGCCGAAAGTGTCCTTGCCCGTGAGATTGCGGCTTTCAAAACACATCAACAGACGAGTGGACGTGTTTAACCGTGTGGAGAATAAATGTTTGCCGCCTTGGGGCCAGTCCTTCAGCACCAGTCCAGGCCCGGTTCTGAATGACACCGCATGTGCATGGTGGTTGCGGCTGGTATTCCGAAAATCAAGACGAAAAATTGCCGGTCGCCAGATTTGGGGCCGAAATGCACCCCATCCGGATTTTAGCGAAGGAGCTACGTGCTCCAGTTGTGATTCCGACGCGTTGAACAGCGTCAGATAGCTGCAGCCGCTGGCATACGCAGCGTGAACATCGCTCACGACGCTCGATGCCGGGCTTCCGCCGCATTCCCTATTGACACCAGCGGGAAGGCCGATTTCGCGGAATTGCTCCAGCAGTGCCATATCGCGGAAGATGTCCGCCCATTCGCCACCGAATCGGCCATATTTCAGCACGCCAACTTTGGCCGCATCCATAAAGTTTTCAAATAAACCTGCAACGAGATTTATGAATGTATGTGTGTAGACTCGATCCACAAGTTGTGATCGCCCAAGCCCCTTGCGTATGGCCATGTTCATCCGACTGTTGTAGTACAACAGACTCTGCCGGAGGAAGCGCTTTGCTGCATGGCTTTCTCCTTGATCCGGATCTAGGTTCACGCCGACCGCCTTCGCCGCTGCCACCATGCTGGGATTAAAGTCCGCCTCGAGACCGGCTGGTGTTCTAGGATTGCCGGCGACCCAGTACGTTACCTCGTTATCTAATACAACGCTGAATATGCGATTGGCGTCAGCTTGAGGTAATTGCTGGAGCATGGCACCAAACTGCCAAAAGGCCCCCGATTTGAAGGCATTAAGCCGTTCGTTACGCACCGTAAGCCAAGGCGTGTTACTCCATATATTAGGCACCGAGAGTCCGTACAGCCTCTCTTTCGGCCAATAAGTCACCTGCTGATAAACAGGGTCGTGCCAACGCCCGCCCACGCCGTCAAATCCACCCGGCGTACCACCCCACCATGTAATGGCCTGTATCTCCAATGGCATATCAAAGCGCTTCGACATCGCAATCGCCTGCTTCAGGTACGCAAGCTGACGAGCAGGCAGCCAATCGGCCACAGCCAATGTCGGGACACAATAGCCAAGCGTCAGATCCGCGAGCTTGGGGAAAAGATTTCTAATACTTGTAAATGTCTCCACGTCCAGATTCTCCATAGTTGGAGCTAAGATCATGGGCTGCACCAGTTCTCTGCTCTTGGCAAATACTCCAATTTCCGAATATAAAATAACTTCGGAAAAATGGATTGGCTCCTCACACTTGTTGATAAGCGTTATGTACAATTCGGTCGGGTTGGCCAACTTATCAGGGATATCAATAAAGGCAGTGGTGGGGCCGGCGCCATAAAATTGCCGGTTACGAAACGCAATGGCACGTCCATTGACTTCCACCACGTAGGCGACACGGCCATCGCTCTGGGGCCGAAATTCCCGCAGCACTAGCGTCAGGGCCTTGGTAATACCACGGGTATTGAGCCGAAAGGCCAGCCCCACTCCGTCCATCGCAATACCGGGGCCGCGCATAGGAATCACGCGTTCGCCCATTTTCCAGCGGTAGTCATTGATGGGTGTTCCGCCGGTGATATGGCAGGATGGCCAATTACGATGGTCGCCCAAGTCAATTCGATCAACGATACCGGGCACCAGCATTGCCGGGGTATTCTCTTTTTCAGAACACCCTGCGGTGCCTTGCAGTACGGCTGCCACTGCGGTGGCCAGAAGGAAACGTCGGCGGCTCATTCTGAGGTGCTGCGCAATTCGCCCATTCATAGCTGCTGGCATCACCTCCGATGGTGTCGGCCTAGACCGCATATATACTTCCAGTTTGTTTGCAGACATGCGTGTCGACTCCACTGGCAAAAATCTACGTGAGTAATTGCATGTGTTCAGAGACGCCCATTCTGGCGTGCCGGTCGCTATCTGCCCGCAATCCGAATGCCGCCAGGGGCAACTGAACTGGTGGACATCGACCATGGGCGGGCATCGTTTGCGGAACCCCATGCCTTATTAGGTTGTGGGCCTGCGCGCACATCCCAAACGCCGCCATTGGTAATAGTGGACTCCGACATCCAAGGCTTCGCAAGCTTCTTACCGTTGATGGCACACGATTGAATGTACACATTTTTACCGCCTGCACCAAGGGCGTTGATAACAAATCGTCGCCCCTTATAGGGCGCACGCGGATGAATGATTATTTGCTTGAACCGCGGTGTGGAGATGACAAACTGCGGTCGCCCCGGAAATTCCGGGTAAAAGCCCAGTTGCGTTAACACATACCATGCGGACATTTCGCCGCAATCATCATTTCCGCCACCCGCCAGACCGCCGGGAGTATCTGTAAACGCTTTATCCGCCACCTGCGCGACATATTTCTGCGCAAGCCAAGGGCGGCGCGCGTAGTCAAACTCCCAAGGAGCCTCTAGGTCAGGCTCATTGGCCGGGTCATAGTGATGCTCCATGAAATAGCGTAGACGCCGGGCGAATGGTTTGTCTCCGCCCAGCAGCCCAATGAGACCTCGAACATCCTCTGGCACCAGCCACAGGTATTCCCACGCGGAGCCTTCACAATAAAAACTGAAGTCATATTGATCCCGACGTTTCTCGGTCAATTTACGCCAAGCACCCGTCGCCGTCTTTCCTTGCATAAACCCGGTGGCGGGATTGTAGAGCGTGCGGTAACCCAGCGCCCGCTGCGTAAGGTACGCGGCAAGGTTCGGTCGGTGAAATTCTTTGGCAAACTGTGCCAATGCGGCAAAGGCTATATCGTATTCCTCCGCGGTTGCGACATTGGTATTCGCGGCTATCGCGGCACCGTGCTGCTCCCGCCAGACACCCTGGTATGGGCCAGGTGCCTGATTGTGCCAGCGCGAAGGTGTGGCGGAACCAGCGTGCCACAGTGGACCCTGTCCTTGTCCCACGCACCAATCAGCCGGATTACGAACGATCGTTTGCCGCAGCATGGCTTTCCACGCGCTCTTGACATCGAAGTTATGAATGCCGGCGTTCCAGATGCTGATCAGGGCGATAGTCAGCGGATTGCCGTTCATCACACCGGTAGAGACGTTGGCCTCCGGCCAGCGATCAATGAATCCCTGCTGTTTATACATTTCCACCAGCGATTGCGCCATGTCGGCGGCGCGCTGCGGTTCCAGAATGGCCAGCAATGGAATCTCGCTGCGGTAGATGTCCCAACCCGAAAAATTGGCGTAGATGTGCCTATGACCGGTGGGTACATGATGAATTTTGTGGTCGAAGCCGATGTACTGCCCATCCGCATCATCGAATATATTGGGCATGAGCAGGGCGTGATAAAGCGCGGTATAAAAAACTGTGCGATGCGTGAGCGATCCGCCCCGCACCTGAATAACACTTAATGCCCTGTTCCATTTATTCAACGCCGCATTACGGTAGCTGGAGAATTTCCAGCTCGGCATCTCCGCCCTGAGGTTGTCCAGCGCCCCATTCACGCTCACGTAGGATATGCCCACGCGTACCTTGATAGCCGTTGGCTTTGATTCCGCCGACCATGACACATACGCCCCGATATTGCCGTGCCTGCGACCTTCCGTGGTCGCAGAGGCATCACGCGTAACGGCTTGGTTCCTCCAATATCCGTGCGTTTTGAAGGGGCGGCTGAACTGCATAGCAAAATAAACCGTGATCTTCTTCTTGACTCCGCAGAAGGCCTGCGATGTGACAAATCCCGCCAACGTCCGGTTGTCGACGATCCGCACCTGGCTGGCATAAGTCGGCGTGTTGGCCAGGCTGATGGGAACCAGGACGTTTCTCCGGGAACCTGCGGGAAATGTAAACCATACCATGCCGCAGCGTGCGGTTGCTGTAAGCTGGGCATTGATTCCCCACGGTTTCATCAATGCTTCGTAGTATCCGGGAATGGCCTGTTCATCCCGGTGGCTAATTGTAAAATTCCATTGCCGTTGCTGGATTCGCACCGGCCCGGTCGTGGCTGTAAATAGGACATCGCCGCTGTTTAGGGCACCCGTGCCGCTCATCATGGTCATCGCGAATCCACGATATACCTTTCGGTTATAATCATAGCCGCCTATGCTCAGTTTGGCCGCAATGGGATTAACCGAAGCCATCCCGAACGGGACCACCGCGCCCGGATAAGTGTTGCCGCCGTCAGCCGTTCCAATGAAGGGATTCACCAGCACTGCCGGCCCGCGACTGGTCGCGGCCCGCAGATTTTGCGCGGGAAATAATAGTCCGGTACCGGCCATCACAATGGTGATGAAGATGTACGAAAAAAAACCAAGGCTTACCTTGGTGGATCGTTTCATGCGGCTTATACCTTTAATGCTGTTGACCATACTCTTTCTCAAGGGACGCGTCTATCACCTTTATCCGCCTGGGGCTGAGAACGCCGTTGTAAATTTGAAGTTCGGCGATCTCGCCGCGAAAGAACTCCGCTGGTGTTGCACCGGGACCGGTGGCGGCTGCACCGATAAACCGCAGTGACCGCGTAAAGGGATCGTGCCCCAGGCACGTTCCATCCGGCCTACCATTGAGATAGAAGGTTCCGCAGCCGGTGTTGTTCGTTGCTACGGCGACCATCGTGAAAGCATTGGCGGAAACGGAAGAATGTGATGTTCCAAACGCCGTTGTTGCAGTCCTAAGCAGAACCTGCTTGTCTTGCCCGTTGGTCATTACCTGCATCCGGTACTCCAGACTTCCCGGGCCGCCTGCTACGATGGCCGCTGCCGTCCCGGGCTTGCGTCCGGCCGTATCGATAAAAGCCACCACGGTATAGCCTTGGCCGGGCGGTAAGCTTTTGGATAGTTTCAAGTACTCCCTTTTTCCGTCAAAACCGACTGCCGAGGAACCATTGGCCGTCGCCTTGGCCACTAGTGTGGGCGCAACCGCCCCTTTGGGTAGACTGGCGCCCCGGTGATCGCTGGATGCATTTTTCCAAGTGCCGGTTGCTGGATTGTAATTGGCAGCCTTATAGTCGGCTAAAAGCTGGTGGACGCCATGTACGGGTCGAAGCTTCGCCACTAGCGCTCCTGCGGTTATGGTTGTCACGGCAGTAACCGCGACAACCATAACACTGAGTTGGTTCAACAATACGCTGCAATTTTTTGGTGCCGCCATGGTTAACCGCCTTTGCGCTGACACGCTCTTGCGTGGTGCGGAGTCTCGCCGCCTGTTGTTGTGAATACCGCTAAAAAATATACGCCACCCGTGGCTTACCTATTGCAGGTGAGAAGTTTTACCACCAAGTGCACAGCCAGTGCGTTGGTTAACGTGCCAAGAAATAGGTATAGTAAGCCATACTCCCTGGTGAGGCGCTCCAATAGGCGTCGGGATCAGGAAGAACAGTTTCATTCGCTGTTTTCGGCACCGTGGCCACATGGCCATCAAGGAACGCGACGTTGATGTCTTTGAAGCCGTTATGCACCGCGTTGCCGATTTGTCCGAACTTGCCGCTTGCATCCGGGATATTAAGATTGGCCGGAAGAGGCCATATCGTGGAGCAGAAATCTAAAGTCGACACCCCATCCTCCAGCAGCATTGTTCCCGATGGATCGGTCGCGGTTCCCATCCGCGGGCACTCGAAGGGCACAGATGGATTACCCGGGATATTCCCCCAACCGTTGTTATAAGGAAAGTAATTAGGGTTGTCGTAGAACGAAGGCATATCTGCGTCAGTGAGCCCAAATATGGCTGATGTGGCGTCTCCAACAATACTCATGTTGAAACGGTAGTCGACGTATCCGAAGGCGTCGATTATGAATGGGTCATGCTGTGACATGTAGGTTGGTGCCCAGACATTCGACGATGGACATATAAACACGGCGGGGCTGGACAGGTAGCCTCGGGTGACAAGCACGCTCTGCCCACGGTTTGTGAACGATGCCCCCCAAGGCCAACCTACTACGCCCGGAGGATTGTTCGGTTCCTGTGGACTCCCGGCTACCACACCCTGATGGGTACCCCAGAGGTATTGGCCAATGCCGGGAGAATTGGGGGTGTTGTATTCAAGTGCGCCAGCCACCGCTGAACCCGGAGCAAACCCCTCGTGCTCGTTGGACCACATGAGCGTGGCCAACGCAATTTGTCTTTCGTTGCTGGCGCAGGCGATGGTGTGTGCCAACTCCTTCGCCCGCGCCAACGCTGGCAGTAACAAGCCAATCAGCAAAGCGATAATCGCAATCACCACCAGCAATTCCACGAGGGTAAAACCGTGCAGGGATTTACGAGGTGAAAAGGCAAAGCATTTGGTATACATAACGTTTCTCCACATCTTGGTCAAAAAGCCCAGCCAATAGAACAGCTCCCTGTCGCTGCCCCAATGCGGCACCGAAAGCGGCGGAAGCATCCATAAACATCTTGGATGCCCCGCGCCGCCAACATCCCGTTACGTGCTTTGGCGGGTGGCCCGTCTGCGGCTCACAAGCAATAGCCCCAATCCGCCCACCGCCAGCAAGCCCAGTGTCGCCGGTTCCGGCACCGGCGTAACATATGAGTTAATAAATGCCTGATCCACCGATTGCACTTGTGTCGAGGTCAAAACACCGGAATAAATTTGCAGCTCCGCTATATTGCCGACAAAAAATTCATTGGGCGATGCCCCGCTACCCGTATCGCTGGCACCAATAAGATTGATTGGTGAGGTAAAAGCGCTGTTGCCGGTGGTCGTTCCGTCGGCGCTGCCATTCAAATAAAACGTGGCCGCACCAAGGTTGTCAGTGGAGACTCCAACCATGCTGAATGCATTTGTCGGTACAGCCGTATTCGAGCTTCCAAAAGCGGTGGTGTCGGTATTAAGCAGTACCTGAAAATTATTCCCGCCCGCCGTCTGAATGCGGTATTCCATTGCTCCTGGTGGGCCGCCCACCAACGCATAGTTGCTCCCCGTTGCCGTTGGCTCGGCGAATGCCAGAACCGTGTACCCACTCCCTTGTGCCAAACCATTGGCGATGGATAGCCATTCACTGCTCGCGCCAAAGTTGACAGCCGACGAGCCGTTGGGCGTAGCGTCAGCCATAAGCGTCGGCGCGGTAACCCCCGTACCAACGGTGGCAGTATTGCCATTGCCAGAAGAATCAGACCACACGCCTGTAACAGCGTTGTAGCCGGCTGCCTTATAATCCGCCAGCAATACGGGCGACGCCGACGCAGCGGCCCAGGAAGAAAGTCCTACCGTGGCGATTGTCGCTCCAACCAGAATGTGAAGATTCCATTTTATTTTTGTCATAACCAAAACTCCTACTTTAGTTTTTCCACAATTTGGAAAACCGAAAATGAACCGTCAACTGGACGGAAACAGATGTGAGCCTCAACTTGAGCCCACACATCTCTCAGCGAAGGACACCGAGGGAATATCCCGGCGCCCGAGGCTACCGAAAACAGTGCTTGTCGCTTATCACCTCCCTTTCACAATTTCATTGACCGCGCCACGCTGCCATTGCCTCTGTACGAAATTACATGAGACGAACACGCGAAAAGCGGGTGATCGGCAACTGCGTGTAAGGCCCAAAATCAACATTTGTACAAGAGCCGATAGGCTCGATCTGGGATGGAGTGTAACACATGATTGATGCCGTGTCAAGGTAATTACAAAAAATCTTCAAAATTTCACATTTATAAAATGTAATTACTTAAATGCTTTTGCGTCGGGGGCGCTCGGTGTGCCTGGCAATTGAAAAATCACGGGGCATCCGCTCCATGACGCTGGCGACATTTGATCTCCTACCCGCTATTATCACAACGATGTATGGAGTCGTCGTGGAGAAATGTGGTGCCGCGCACCCCGGTCGTTAGTACAAAACCTGCCTCCATGTTGGACGTGGCCAAGCGAGCTTCAGTTTCTGTGGCCACCGTCTGCCGGGTCCTTAATGGAACATCTTCGTCTGCGAAGGTGGACCAGCGGGTTCGCAGGGCGGTAAAAGAACTGGATTACAGGCATGTGGGACGCAGCAGGTCGCGTAAGGGGCAACCCGCCAGCCAGATGCCCTCCATCGCCGTCATGGTGTGGGGTAACTATGAATTCTATCCTGATGTCGGAATGGGCCGCATTTTACGCGGTGCCCTTCCGATCTTGGAACAGTCTGGGTACCAGGCGGTCGTGTGGCCCGCTAAGAACTGGGACGAGGTCATTGCAGATTATAAAAAAAGACGTATCTCCGGCGCAATTTTCTGGAACGCCGTTCCTTTGGAAAAAAACGTTGCGGAAAGACTTGCCGCAGAACTGGGTGAATTCCGTGCTGTGTGGGTGCTGACGCGCCTGGATGCAGCGGAGTTGCCGTGGGATCAGGTTCTCCCCGACGATGACCGCGTCGGCGTTCTGGCTGCGGGCTACCTGCTGCGGCATGGACACCGACGCGTTGGTTATGTGAATTGTGAAAATAGTAATCAAGAATACAATGACCGCGCAGTGGGCTTTACCCGTACCATCGTGGGCTCCGGTGGCCATGTTTCTTCCATCATCGATGGGCCGGAAGGAGGTCTGTTGGACCAGTCGTTATACCGCGAACGTTGGCAGAAGATTGTCAGCCGATTCATCGCGATGTCGCCGAGACCAACGGCCTTGTTTGTCCCCAACGATTACCACGCCATGATGCTGTATCAGGAATTGGTACGCTGTGGAATCGTTCCCAACCGGGATGTGACGTTGGTGTCGGCGAATAATGATTCGCATTATCTGGATATCCTTCCCCAGCGAATTGCAACCGTCGACGTCCGTTATGAAGTCATTGGGCACCTTGCTGCAGAGTGGCTGGTTCGCCGGTTGGGCGGAACTCAGACTCTGCCCCGAATTGTCAGCCTCGTCGATCCGGTCCTTGTGGCGAAGGAATAGGAAATTGGCCGTAATCTAATAACGTGTTCTGCTTCCGTGGGAAATAGAGAAACGGCTTTACGGCGTTAGGTACGATGTGGCGCCGGGGGCTGCGCTGATTCATTTTTAGGACGGGTTTTCCAGCGGCGGTGAATCCACAGATATTGGCTCGGATCCTGCCTCACAAATGCCTCAATCGCAGCCGTATAGCGCTCTGTAATATAGCGCAATTCGTCCGATTCGTTGGCCCAATCTTCCGGGTAAATGATGTCACTCACGCCGACATCAAATTCAAACCGATCACCCTTCCGCCGGGCATAACCAATAATGACGGGTATTTGATATTCAATCGCCAGCAGGCCGATGCTTTTATAGGTGCTTGCCAAACGACCGAAAAATGGCACAAAAAGCCCTTTCGGTCCGGCATTTTGATCGGCAATCAGCCCCAATACTCCCCCATTTTTAAGCACATCCTGTGCTGTGGTGGTCACACCGCGTTTGGATAAAATCACCTGCCCTTTCCGCTGCCGAACTCCCAATAACCACGCATCAATGTGCGGATTATCAATCGGTCGGGCCACGCTGTAAGTCTTAAACCCCAGCGTTGCCATAGTGTAGCCGAGAATTTCCCAATTACCGTAATGGCCGGTAAGCATGATCGCCCCGCGGTCACGCATGGCCAGTTCCAGCACATCACGCACGCTTGGCTCCAGATGTACATAGCGATGCCACCGCTGCAGATTTATCGTTCGAGTGGAAAACAGTACGTCGATGACCAGTTCAAAAAAATGCTCGATGGATTGCCGGGCGATGATGCGTAATTTGGCCGGCGGAATATCCGGGAAAGATCGGGTGAGATTCTCCATGGCCCGATCGCGATGCTTGCGGCTAATGAGCCACCAACCCGCGCCGGCGGCGCGAGCCGTTCTCAAATTGGCATTGACGGGGAAGAGTCCCAGCAGCATGGAAATGCTGCGGGCCAGTACCGCTACCAGATAGTCTAAAAGGGGATGTTTCTTCTTCATTCACCAAGCCAAAATATCGACTTCATATGTTATCCGGCAAGCCGTTACATGGCCATTGCCGTCGCTTGCATAAACCTTTAACTAGACCCATTGACATTGGCACCCCAAATACCTAACATATACCTAACTTTTAAGTCGGGAGGCAGCCGTATGAATCACCCACTTCAATCGCTGATGGCGGACTTAAATCTGCGTCGTGCCGACGATATACACACGGAACGATCCACATCAGCCGCAACCATCCATGCGGCCGACCCCTTGGTTTGGATTGCGGGTGGCGGAGTTCATGAATTTTTCAGTCCGGATGCCCCAAGCACTCCAGATGCTTCAGTCGCACGGTCAGTCGGCTGGGACCCGCCGCTCACTTTTTTGGCGGCTCTGGCTTCCAAAACAGCCGCTGGCAGATATGTGCTGTGGGTTGGCCGCCGCTGTTGGCCCGCATGGTATTTCTGGCAGGCTGTCGGATGGGGCGATGATCATAATAATCTTTCCTGCACGGCAAAGAGTATTTATTTTGATCCGCTTTCTCAAGAGCAGTGGCTGGATGGAATCATACAAGCCGCCCGTTGTCCCGCTGTGGGTTTAATTGTGGCTTCTACCACTGATGACATCTCGTTAGCGGTGGGGCGGCGACTGCAACTTGCCGCCGAAGTGAGGCGGGCATGTATTTGTTTGGCCCGTCCGATGCGTCAATCCACTGCGCATTGCTGGGCGGTCGCCCGCTGGCATATTCGACCGCAACCGTCGGCCAGCGGCCAACCACAGTGGAATATCCAACTGGCGACGGCGAAAACAAACGCTCGGTCAATCAATCAATGGACTGCATCATGGAATTATGAGGTGGCGCATGGAGCGGGTTATATGCGTATATCTCCCGCAATGGGAGATCGAACTTGTGCGGCGCCAGACGCGTACAGCCCGGCGCAAGCCGGGTAAACGCCTTACCGTACAAGGGCTTCGTCTGCCGCCGCTGATTATCTCAGCGGAAGTTAGCCAATGCCAGTATGTGGCGCGTTGTTGCCCGTTGGCAGCAGCCAGCGGCGTATTACTGGCTATGAATCTTGCGGAAGCCGCCGCCCTGTGTCCACAGGCACAAGTGCATCCCTGGCAGCCGGATGTCTACCAATCCGTCATGGCGAAACTGGCTCAATGGGCCGGTCGATTTTCTCCACGAGTGATGATCGATCCAACCCCGCATGAGGTGGATGGTGGTTTTTTATCCGCCTTGCATGGGTTGTTGATTGATGCATCGGGCACAGAACACCTGTACGGCGGCTGCCGCGTTTTGCTTGGCCGCATTCAGCAAGCCCTTCGTGAATTAGGGTTTTATTCGCGACTGGCCGCGGCACCTTCCATCGGCAGTGCATGGGCGTTGGCCCATTACGGTGCCGAGCCAATCGCTTCCATCGATGCGGCCCAACTGTCGCAATCACTGGCCCATTTACCCATTGCAGCGTTGCGGTTACCTCACGACATAATCCAGAATCTATCAGCCGTCGGTGTGGTGCAGATTCAGCATTTAATTCATATCCCGCGTGTCAGCCTGCTGGAACGTTTCGGCTCTCATCTGCTGCGACGTATGGATCAATCCCTTGGGCAGGTGTATGAGGATATAGAAGCCTTCACCATTCGTCCCGTGTTATCCGTTACGCAGCCGTTTGATGGACCGACCACTCAGCTTGAGGCGATTTTTGCTGCCACGGAACAGCTTGTGCATCAGCTTTCCGAACAATTAATTCGGCAGCAGAGGGGGGTGGATGAACTGGAGGTGGTGCTTACACGTCCCTACCATGCACCGAACCGAAAGAAATTATCTTTTGGCTGCCACATCCATGATCCGCGTCGGATATGGGCAGTGCTTCGTCCCTGTCTGGAACGCATGCACCTTGGTGGTGGTGTTGAGGCGGTCACCTTGACCGCGGTGCGAACTGCTCTGGTCGCGCCGCAGCAGACCCAAATAAGCCAGATGCATTCTTCATCCGATGACACCGACAATATCCGCGAATTTTTGGATGGGCTTATCAACCACTGGGGTGGGCAGCGCCTACGGATGTCGGCCCCGGAGGTATCGCATATCCCGGAATGTACCGGTCGCACAAAGCCCATCTCGAACTCTGCCCAATGTGATTTCACCCCGCCTCTGGCACCATGGCCGCCATTGGACCGGCCATCCATTTTGCTCGACCAACCCGAGCCAACCCCATGTGTGGCGCTGCAGCCGGATTGCCCGCCGCATCGCCTCAATTGGCGGGGAGGCAATTATGCCGTCATAAGCCGCGTTGGGCCCGAGCGTATCGTGACATATCGCACGTTGGCGCATCAGCAAACACGCGATTATTTCAAATTGCAGTTGGAGGATGGCCGTTGGTTGTGGGTTTACCATGCCCTTGAGGATAACCGCTGGTTTGTACACGGATTATGGGGCTAAGCGTGTATGCCGGAATTACCCATGCCGCGGTGCAAACCGCTTATTGAAACGCTCTCGGCGCGTCCGCCGACCGGTCCTTATGCGGAACTCCAGGTGTTGAGTAATTTTTCATTTTTACGCGGCGCCAGCCATCCTGAGGAATTAATCCATCGCGCGGTGGAAGTTGGCCTGCACGCCATTGCGATCGCCGACATCAATACGCTGGCCGGCGTGGTGAGGGCTTACTGTGCAGCCCGAGAACTTCATATGCCGCTGGTGGTCGGTTCTCATCTGCAAATTCAGGCGTCCTCAGCATCGACCCGGCCGGATGCCCTGCGGACAGACGCTGAGTTGCCATTGATTTCTGTATTGGTTTACCCCACTTCACTTGCCAGTTACGCTGACTTATGCCAGTTGCTCACACGCGGAAAACGCCGCACTTCCAAAGGTAAATGTTTTCTGACTCTCGATGATCTACTGGAATTCAGCAGCCAACTCCTGGCAATAGCCGTTCCTCCACCCATACCCGCCGAAGACTTTGTCAATGTGCTCCGCCAGCTCCGATCGGCTTTTGACAACGATCGACTTTCACTGGCGATGGCCCGTACCTACGGCCCGTACGACGCCTATCGGGAAGGTGTTATCAGACGGTGGGCCAATCAGATGCAGATACCCTTGGTGGCCGTTAATGATGTGCATTACCACTTGCCATACCGCCAGGCTCTGCAGGATGTGCTTACCTGCATCCGTCTGGGTGTGGTTCGTTCGCAGGCCGGGTTGCGTCTGGCCGCCAATGCGGAGCGATATATTAAAAAGCCATCGGAGATGCTCCGGCTTTTCGCCGATATGCCGCACGCTGTTTATCGCACGCTGGAGATCGCCGACCGGGCAGGGGCATTTTCTCTTGATCAAATAAAATATCAATATCCATCAGAGCTATGCCCTCCGGGCTGCACCATGATGAATCATTTAATTAGCCTTACCCGCCAAGGTGCGCAGCGGCGTTATCCGACCGGCGTGCCGGAAGATGTCAATCGGCGGTTGGAGCATGAATTTGAACTCATTCATGATTTGAAGTACGCCGCCTATTTCCTCACGGTGGACGATATCGTCCGCTTTGCCCGATCACGGGGGATTTTATGCCAGGGAAGAGGGGCGGCGGCCAATTCCGCTGTGTGTTATTGTCTGGGTATTACCGCTGTGGATCCCGCCCGTATTGATCTGCTGGTGGAGCGTTTCATCAGTCGCCAGCGCAATGAACCGCCTGATATCGATATTGATTTTGAACACCAGCGGCGACAGGAAGTAATTGACTATTTGTATAAGAAGTATGGTCCAGATCGGGTTGCCCTGACGGCGGAAGTCATCACCTACCGCCGCCGCAGCGCCCTGCGAGATGTGGGTAAAGCCCTCGGGTTTTCGTTGGATACTGTCGGTCACCTCACCCGTGCCGCCGACTGGTGGGAAAAAAGAGTGATTGATCCTCAACCATTGCGTGACATCGGCCTCGATCCTGCCGACCCAGCCATGCAGGAACTCACAGCTCTGGCCAGGGAGATTCAGGGTTTTCCGCGACATCTGTCTCAGCATGTCGGCGGGTTTATCATCACCGCCGGACCATTGCATCATTGTGTTCCAATTGACAATACAGGCATGCCCGGCCGCACCATTATTGAATGGGACAAAGATGACATCGACGCCATGGGCATGTTGAAAGTGGACATTCTGGCTCTGGGTATGCTCAGCGCCATCCGTCGCGGAATTGATCTGGTCAACCAGGGATGCATCGCTGCCGGGCAGAAAGGAGATTTGCAACTTCATACCATCCCTGCCGAAGACCCGGCGGTTTACGACATGCTGTGCCGGGCCGATTCCATTGGTATATTTCAGGTAGAGAGCCGCGCTCAAATGGCCATGCTGCCTCGCCTCAGGCCCCGCTGTTATTACGATCTGATCATTGAAGTGGCCATTGTGCGACCGGGGCCGATTGTCGGCGATATGGTGCATCCCTACCTGCGCCGACGCAATGGTGAAGAGCCTGTCGATTACCCCGACGATACCATTCGCCGGGTGCTGCAGCGCACGTTGGGAGTTCCGCTGTTTCAAGAGCAGGCCATGGCCCTGGTGATGGCCGCCGCGGGATTTACACCCGATGAGGCGGATCAATTACGCCGCGCCATGGCCGCCTGGAAACGTCAGAAGCATTTAATAGAAGAATTACAGCAAAAAATTATATCGGGCATGGTTGTCCGCGGTTACACGCCGCAATATGCTCAGGCAGTATTCAATCAAATTCGCGGCTTTGGCGAATATGGTTTTCCTGAATCGCACGCTGCCAGTTTTGCTCTGCTGGTATATGTGTCCGCCTGGCTGAAGCATCATCACCCCGCCGCTTTTTGTGCTGCTTTGCTCAACAGTCAACCCATGGGGTTTTATCAGCCCGCCCAACTGCTACGCGATGCCGCCGCCCACCATGTCAATATACTGCCGGTGGACGTCAATCGCAGTCAATGGGAATCCACTATTGAATATTCGCACGGTTCGCTCCGGTTGGGTATGTCGATGGTGCATGGTGCATCGCAGATGGAATGTGAAACAATCGTCCAGAGTGTTCGTCGCCATGGCCCATTCCAAACTCTCTCGGCATTGTGGCGCATGACTCCCGGTATCCGCAGGGCGGCACTGCTGACATTGGCCCGTGCGGATGCCTTTAATTCCATGGGATTGAACCGCCAGACCGCTATCTGGGCTATACAGAATATTCGCGATGCCCCCATGCCTTTATTTGCCGATTCTTCGCAACCGTCAGAGCACTGCACCTTGCCACCGTTGGCTCCCGATCAACTCGTTCTGCAGGATTACGCAGCCACGGGCTTTTCGCTTAAGGCCCATCCAATTTCATTTTTTCGGCCGGCGCTTAACCACCGTCATGTTGTCCCCATGACAGATATACAGGATGAAGGTCGTTTTCCCCATGGCTCCCGTGTCACTGTCGCGGGAGTGGTATTGGTTCGGCAGCGGCCTGCCACCGCCAAGGGTATCACTTTTGTTACTATTGAAGATGAAACGGGCGTCGCTAATCTGGTGATCAAACCAATCATCTACAAAAAATACCGCCGTGAACTGCGATTCGCACCGGCTGTTATTATCAAGGGTAAAATCGAACGTCGCGACGCAGTGGTGCATATCCTCGTTTATGCAGCGTACACTTTATCCCGTTTGGTTCCGCAGGCACAATTCATAAGCCAATCCCGTGATTTTCATTGAAGCGGCAGCCCATGACAAATAAAAAGTTCCGCTCTTTTTGAAATATTCTGCATTTCATGGCAACATTAGGGTGTAGGAAGGTGGACTTTTGCCCAGGATTGTCCGGATTATTAACGCACGTGGCGAGCCGCAATGGGGCCATCTGCTGGCTAATGGAATGGTTTCCTTGCTTGATGGTTCCATGGATGCGGGCTTTACGCCCAACCGGCAGATGAAGGGAAACCCCCGATTTTTGGCACCCGTCCAGCCGCCCGCCATCATTTGCATTGGCCTTAATTATCGCGCTCACGCCGCGGAAAGCGGCGCCAAAGAGCCGCAGTTCCCGGTCGTGTTCTTCAAGAATCCTGCCGCCGTCGTTGGTCCCGACGAACCCATCCAACTGCCCACGCACCTGGCCAGCAGTCAGGTGGATTATGAAGGTGAGTTGGCTTTGGTCATTGGCAAGCGATGTAAAAATGTATCACAGCAAGATGCCCTCCAATATGTACTCGGCTATACCATCGCTAATGATGTTTCCGCCCGTGATTGGCAAAAGCAATGGGGCGGGTCGCAATGGTGCCGAGCCAAATCATTCGATACCTTTTGCCCGGTCGGGCCTGCGGTAGTCACCAATGAGATGCGCCAATTTGACCCCATGAATCTTAAAATTTGCACGTTGGTCAACGGGCAAGTTATGCAGGAAAGTACCTCGGCAGATATGATTTTCAGCATTCCGAAAATCATCGCGTTCCTATCCGGATCAACAACGCTTTTGCCGGGAACGTTAATCTTGACCGGCACCCCCGCCGGCGTCGGCATGGGTCGCAATCCGCCGCGATGGCTGCAAGTTGGGGATGTCGTTGAAATTGAAATTGAGGCGCTAGGACGCCTGCGCAATCCGGTGATTGCAGAACCTCCATAAGTGTTCCCCCACGAAGGGTTTTTTTGCCTCGCCCCTGCTATTACTTGGACAGACTCCATAGGGTAGAATGGCAGGCACAAGTGGTTTTTTCCAATGATAGGAGTGTGGTTTATGTCCCGAAGTCAAACATCCATTAAAGCAATGTTGGCCACTGCTGTGATTACCACCGCATGTGCAATTGCTGGACCCGGTAGCATGAGTATTGCGAGTGCAAAGACGGCGTCATCTAAAAAGCCATCCATCAAACAGATAGAACAAAATGCTGAAGTGGTCGGCTACAAGTCGATGGCTGAAATCGCCAAGATACTCAAAGGCGCGTCGATGAGTGACGTCTTAAAGTCAAAAGACCTGCGCGCAAAATTCGGCAGCCAACTGATTCCCATTCTCGGCTCGGTCGTCAAAACCTTCGATACGTCAGTGGCAGAGCAGCCCTCGCTCATCCCATTTTTCACTGGAGCTCGCAACCATTACCTAGCTATCATGGCGGTTTTGGGAGATCAGGCGGCGCTGACCCGTCTTGGCGAACTGGCCAAAAGCTCTAACGCTTTTCAAAACCTTCTCGGTCGCATGTACATGCAGGAATTTCTGTGGCTTACCCATCAGAATGATGCCGCGGTGCAGCAGAAAGTTATTACGGAACTGCAGGCCATTGCCAGAAAACACCCGATGAATGAGGATATTTGTCAGTTATTAATGACTATCCGGCATATTGGCCCGGCCAATCATCAACTCGCGCACCAGGTCAGAGTAATTATCCTCAAGGACCTCCATAGTCCCTTTGCCCAGCAGTATCAGCAGCAAGTCGCGATGCAGACGGCGCAGTCCAGCCATCTTAATCACCACGTAGTCTTCAAAGGCACTCTTCTCAATAACGGTAAGCCCTTCAGCAGCACCTCGCTTAAGGGACGCGTGGTACTGGTTGATACGTGGGCCACCTGGTGTCCACCCTGTCGAGCCAGTATGCCGCATGTGGAGAAACTCTATTCCCAGTTGCACAAAAAAGGTCTGGATGTGATCGGTGTATCATTGGATCAGAGTCCCAAAGCGCTTAAAAAGTTTCTGGCAGACCATAAAAAAATGGTTTGGCCGCAAATGTACGATGTGAACAAGCCTGGTAACATGGCAACGGCCAGAGCCTACGGGATAGCCGCCATTCCCACGCAGTTTATTCTGGATCGAAACGGTGTGCTGCGCTATGTCGTCGTAGGCTATAATCCCACGCAGATTACGGCCGACATCAAAAAACTATTGGCTGAACAGTAAAGTGTTCTGCTGAAATGGGCGTGGCACGGAACGCCATACCGGCCATATCGGCTGCCGTCCTGAACCGTGGCGTCGATGGCTGCCACTGAGGCAAATAATGGAGGCTTGGGCTGCCACGGGCGTGTTCCGGAAAGTGCTATTCAAGATGAAGCTTCGCACCGGGTGTGATGGTTGGTACACGGGAGTATTTATCGAACACATCCTCGGGATAGATGGCAAATGATGCGCCTAATTCAATCATGGCGTCGGGGGTACCGTCTGCTCGACGCGGTATGGCAATGCCCGCTTCATCCAACCATTGGCAATTCCGGCGGGTGATGATATCGGCTGCCGATGCAGGAGAATCCACACCCTCCGCATTTTTAATGGGGGCGAATTCGTCCAGCCTATCGGTCTCGTAAATGATGGAATTCTGCGCCAGTGGCAGTGCATCAAATACAAATGTCTCCATTTTCACGGCATTGGCTTTGGGCGGATTAGCCAATGCGCCGGTGTCCAGATCAATATGGGGCACTTTTTTTTCCGCCCGGTGGTAGGGCAGGGCAAAGCCATGGGCGTTAAGCTGTTCCACAAATGAACGGCTGATCACATGCAGAGCAATGCTGCCGGCCCTGAATTTCAATAGGCCGCCAGGCTCTCGAGCCTCAGCGAGTTCTTCCGGCAGGTCGCTGTATTCAATTACTCTCACCTTCCCGTCGACAAGGCAGAAGTTGCCCAATTTTTCTTTTCCAAAAGCCTTGGGCAGCATCTTGCTTGACATATCCGCTGCATGCAGATCATGGAGGCCGATGAAAAGCGGATCGACGCATCGGACTATCGGGTTGTCTACCTGAAAGTAGCTTATTTGTGTAACCCCGCGTCGGCGCATATCCGACAGTGCACCGCTTTTTTGCAGAGCCAGCAACGATCCGCCATGCCCGTTAGGCGAAAGGGCCATGGAACTTGGGCTTTCAAGTAATACTTTTCCATCAAAGCCAATGGCGGGCAGCATGTCCTGGCTGAAGAACATCAGTTGCGATTCTGACATCGAAAAATAATGATTCTGCTTGAAAAAATCGACGGTCGCCGCGTGGTTGATTGCACTGGTCATGATGTAAAATGGGATGGTGGTGTGGTGGCGGGCTTCCATGGCCCGAATGTATTCAACAAAGCATTGGAAGAGCGGCTTTTTCCCGATCGGCGTGGCGGGAAAGGTACCTTTTGGCCCGGGCCATCCCAACCGCGTGCCCTGACCGCCCGCTACTACAAATGCCGCAATTTTCCCCTCACGCAGCAGCGTGATGCCGCGCCGCCGTGCCCGACTATAGAGATCGTGTGTGGCAGCGTCCGAAGGTGTATGCGGAAAATAAGGTGCTGGTTCAATCTTGTCCGGCAGGTTGAAAGGTTCAGGTTTGAGTACCACATCCCGAATGAGTTTTGTGATTAACTCCCAGTCAACCGCGGCAACCTGTGCATCGAGATGCTGCTGATGGGTACAGGAAAGCGAAGCATAAAAATTGAAAATGTGCGATTGACCTGCGGCTGCCACCTGGTCCACCAGAACGGGATGTTGGGGGACAGAATCATGCATCATGAATATGTTTCCAGTCTGATCATAGCTATCGTTGTTAAATCTTAACCAGCGATTCGACGCTACGCGAGGATATTTCCACCTGCAGGCGATGGATGAATTCATCCACCGCCATGGTGCCCAGATCCTGATCCTTCCGTGTCCGGACGGCGACGGTCTGACCTTCCTGTTCTTTGCCGCCAACCACCAGCATGTAGGGCGTTTTCAGTTCCCGGGCACGACGAATCTTGGCACCGATCTTATCACTTTCCGCGTCGAGATCGGCGCGAATACCTGCAGCACGCAGTTTGGCCAGTACGTTGTGGCCGTAATCCAGAAACTTTTCGCTGATAGTCAGCACCGTGGCCTGCGTGGGGGCCAGCCATGCAGGAAAAGCGCCGGCAAAATGCTCAATTAATATTCCGGTAAATCGCTCCATCGATCCGAAAGGTGCCCGATGAATCATCACCGGCCGGTGAGGCTGGTTATCGCTGCCGATGTATTCTAGCGCAAAGCGCTCCGGCAATACATAATCCAACTGCACCGTTCCAAGTTGCCATTGGCGGCCAATAACGTCGCGCACCAGAAAATCCAGTTTGGGCCCATAGAATGCCGCCTCGCCTGGCGCCTCAACAGATTTAATACCCGATTGGGCCACAATCTTCCGCAATGTGTCTTCCGCGCGATCCCACAATTGCGGGTCACCTGCATATTTGTCTGACGCCGGATCACGCAAGCTCACCCGGCACTGATAATCTTTGAATCCCAGCGTTTGAAGCACCAGCAGCACCATTTCCAGCGTGCTGCTTAGTTCGTGCTCTACTTGCTCCGGTGTGCAGAACAAATGAGCATCGTCCTGCGTAAAGCCCCGCACCCGCGTCATTCCCGAAAGTTCACCGGACTGTTCAAACCTATACACCGTGCCAAATTCCGCCAGGCGAATGGGCAGATCACGATAGCTGCGCGGATGGGCGGCGTAAATTTGAATATGATGCGGACAATTCATCGGTTTCAGCAGATATTCGCTCTGGTCGTCCGGATCGCGTTGTGACATCTTGATGGTGGGAAATTGCGATTCCTTATAATACGGATAGTGGCCGCTGGTTTTGTATAGATCAATATGGCCTATATGAGGCGTGTAAACCGTGCTGTAGCCCCGCTTCGATAATTCGTCACGCATGAATGTTTCAAGTTCCTGGCGAATGACGCCACCACGCGGCATCCAGAGAATCAGCCCACTGCCGACCAACGGAGAAATCGTGAACAATCCCAATTGTTTGCCCAGAATGCGGTGATCCCGCCTTTTCGCTTCTTCCTGCTGATGGATGTGCTCATCAAGCTGGCTTTGCGTGAAAAATGCAATTCCGTAGACACGCTGTAATTGCTGTTTGCTGGCATCTCCGTGCCAATAGGCGCCGGCCACACTCGTAACCTTGAAGGCCCCGATACGACCCGTGGCGGGCAGGTGCGGCCCGCGGCATAAATCTTCCCAATTTTTATGCAGTGCGCCGGTCGCATAGAAACTGATCACGGCATGAGGATCTTGCTCGATGGCTCGCTGCGCATTATCCAATTTATAAGGGTTACCTTGCTTTTGCAGTTCTGCCAAGGCCTCCTGTTGCCGCAATTCATACCGCGTAAACGGGCGATTGTCTTTTACAATCTCCGACATTCGCTTTTCAATCCGGCCAAAATCGGCCTCGGTGATCGGCGTTGACAATTCCAAATCATAGTAAAAGCCGCCTTCCACCGGTGGGCCATAGGCAAGTTTTACGTTCGGAAATAAATCGGTGATCGCCTCGGCCATCACATGTGCGGTGGAGTGTCGCAGCAGAAATACAGCATTGGAATCGTCGGCCTTAGCGGTGACGATGGCAACTTTCGCGTCGGTTTTGACGGGGTAGTTTAAATCATGCAGTTCGCCATCTACAAGGATACCAATAGCATCGGCGGCCAAACGTTTGCCAATCGATGCCGCGATTTCATCTCCCGTCACCACAGGTTGGTCATACGATCGGGTGTTGCCATCAGGTAAGGTAATTGTCAGCATGCCGTTCCCATACTAAAAGTTCTCAACGCCGTCGGGCCGTATGGTATGGTCGAAAACAGAAAGGGTGTCAAGGGCGGGTTAAGCGTCCGATTGTGCTTTCACTCAAGGCCGCCCCACGCCCAATAATACCCTACTGCGTAGCCGAGTCCATCGGCACTTGAGGCTGCTGCGCACCGGCGTTCCTGCGGGTCATTCTGGCGTTTACCACGCCCCCGATGCCCGCCAGCGTCATCTCCACCACGATTTGAGCGACGCGCGGCATCGCTACAGCCACCACAATCAATTCCGGTGATCCGACAATGGGCGTAAGAAACAGAGCCTGAATCGCCTCGCGGACGCCTAACCCGCCGGGCAGCAGACTGAACATGCCTAAGCTGACCGACAAGGCAAACGTCCCGATCAAATCGGGATAGGCATGCAACGAAATGGCGTGAATGCTATGTACGCTGGCCCAAAGCGCAAGCCCCCCAAAAAACCACACCGGCATGAACATCCCTACCGCCGAGAGCATGTGGCGGATGCGAAATTGTCTGCTGGGCGGAATCGGCCCCCGCTTCATCGATTTTAACGCCAAGTTGATCATAAAAAAGAATATTTTGGGGTGAAATACCGCCAGCAATGCTGCGATTGCTGCACCCACCAGAACCAGGTACAACGGATGATCGCGTGCATCGACCAATAGCGCAATGGCACCTACCAAAGCACCCGAGAGGGTATACATTGCATTTTCAAGGATCGTGGAGAGGACGCAAAGTTCGCGCGGCATGCCCGCCCGATGTGTCCGATCAATCCGCATTAAAACTAGGAATATTTTGCCCGGCGCATATTTACCGGCCTGGCTGAATGTATAGGCGCCCAGCAATGGAACTGTCGGTGACCGATCGCCCATCTGCCGTGCCAGCCACAGCCACGTGAGACTGTTGGTAATCATAATTCCGATAAATCCCAATGGAATTATCGGTATATATCGCCAATCAATATCGACCGGCTTCGATCCGACCTTGTGCCACGCGTCCAGAAGCTTGTCACCGACAAAGCCAAACACCAGCACCATCACCAGCAATTTGACGATGAAAATTAATCGGGCTTTGGTGAGTTTCATTCAACTCTTTTCATACAGTTACAGTCAACTCCACGAATATTCATCAAGCCACTTGGGCATCATCTATCGGATATCGGTAAGGACTCGTCATCAGTATCACGTCGCCGTCCGCCTGCTACTATTGTGCTCGAACCAGGGCTAATTGAAAACACCTTCGCGACAGGTTCGTCATCGGCAGGGTTATGCACCCGGCGACGGTGCGAACCCATGGACAGGCAAACGGTCGCCCCGGCCAGTGATAGAAAGGTGATGGATCGCCGTTTTTCACCGATCCCCGAGTCTGTCCAAGTAATAACAGGGCTGCGATGTGCCGGAAACGCCCCGGATGCAAAGCGTCGGCCTGACGGCGCCTCGGGTTACGTGTGGGCCATGGTGTCCCAATGGCTCGCAGTTTTGTGCTCATGGCCGAATACTTCATCACCCCAATCATCTCAATCCAAGTTATCCCACCTTGGCGCAGCGAAAATATCGTACAATACGGCCTGTATCGGGGCTTAGCGACAGGAGGTTGCGTGCTGGGGCTCGCAGGTTTCCATCCAGATTTAACACTTCTCATCGCCGCCGCCCTGGCGATTCCGGTCGGTGCCGTGTTGTGGCTTAACTCTGTCAAAGAAGCACCGATCCTTATCACGTTGCTTCTCTCCGCCGTGGGATTTTTCTTGCCTTGGTTGCTGCCTTTGCATCACCTGAATTTCTTAACCCACGCCTCCATCGGACTGGGAGGCGTCGTACTTGGCATCATCCTCGGAACACTCTGCTTTCGCTTCTCGCAGGCAGTTTTACTGGCTCTGGTGGTCGGCGGAATCTTAGGCGGCGGCCTGGCCTATCATTATGGGGCATTTACAAAGCGGGCGAGGCCTGTTCCATCGCCGCAGAGCGTTGCAGTGCAGGTCGTGGCACGTGCATCCGCCAATCCGGCTAAGCAAGGGGTAACACCCGCAACTGGGCGTTCGATCGCGAGTCGCAAACTGAGAAGCGTATCATGGCAAACGATTCCTCAAACCGCACGAAAGATGTTTAGTGAGGGCTATTACCAAATCCGGTCAGCCTTGACGCGACTCTCCGCCAAGCAAGCCAGCGCCGTTTGGGCGCTCGTCGCGGCTACGGCACTGCTCACATTTTTGCTGGCACTTATCTTCCCACAGTTGGCGTCACTGGCGGGTGGGGTGTGGGCGGGATCACTGTTAATGATGACCGGGGCCTTGGTGCTGGTAGACTACTGGCAGCCCGATCGGGTGGCACAGGCCTTTGCCACGGCGTGGCCGCAGGCGGCGTTCTTATTGTTGCTTGTGTTTGGCACCATTGTGCAGTCCCGTCATCTTTTTAAACACAGAGCGGCCACGAAAAGCGGTAAAGCCCATAGCGGAAAAAAATCAAAGGGCTCAGGTGAGAAAAAATGATTCTGCATGTCGCTGCATCAATGGCGGGTGGTGGAGAGATGCAGAACGTCGCTGCATCCATTAACGGTGTCAAAGGAACAATCCCGCCGGTTCTGATGCATATCACGTTGCCGGTGGGATTGGTGCTGCTGATTGTCGGGCTAGTGATGATGATCGCCGCACCGCGCCACCATAAAGTCATTGTCGTACTCCTGTCCGCCGCCGTCGGCTGGTATGGGGCTTTATCGCTGGCTCACACCTCTCCCGCCACGGCCATTATTTACGCGGCCGTTGGTACGCTGGCGGGCCTGCTCCTGCTGGGAATCATGCGATTGGCGGTGGTATTGGCCTCGGCAACGGTTGGCGCCCTCGTTGGTTCTGCGGTCTGGAGCACTTTGCAGCGCCCACCAGATTTTTGGTGGATTGCCGCCGCTGCCGGTTTTATTGTCCTGGGCCTTACCGCCTCTCTGCTGTATGATCGTGCCATCATCTTGGTTTGCACCATGCTTGGAGCATGCAGCGCGGTTGTGGGTGCGGCAGTCATAATGGTACACAGCGGCTATGCCCCGCAGATACGGCAGATATGTGGTACCCAGGTGCAATGGCCATCGCGTCTGACGGTGGCTATTCTTGCCGTCACGCTGATAAGTCTGCTCCTGCAACTGCTGGATCGGCCAGCCAAAGACGATGGGAAAGGTACCTGAGCTGAATCAATGAAAAATCAACACGGCCGAAACCTAAGCCTCCACATTGATACGCTCGGCGGTGATTTGCGCAGCGCGATCACCACGACGGCGGAGCTTGGCTTTGCAGGTGTGGCGGTTGGCATTGGTCATCCACAATTCAGTTCGCCGGACTTCGGCACCACCGCCCGCAGGCATTGGATGAAAATATTGCAGTCGCATCATCTGACACTCACCGCCATTCGTGCAGGTGTCGGCGTGCTTGGATGCGCGGACTGGCGGCATGCCGAAATATTAATTCAGCAGGCTCACCGTGCCATTGATCTGGCGCGTGAATGCTGTGCCGGCGAGGTTCTCATTTATATCGGCGAACCTCCCCCAAATCCCCCAATCCCGCCGGCCGCCGGTACGATGCTGGATGGGAACTTACATGGAGAGTCGAAGGGGCTCAAAGCCGCTGGTGAATCGACCGCTGATGCGCTACTCGATGAATTGCTCGCCGCCGGTGACCGGGCCAGTGTCAGGCTTGTCATCAGTTCCGGCCATGCGTCCTGGCTGAAGGCCAAGCTCAAACCGCATTACAGCCGGATGGTTGGCGCCGCACTGGATTCCTACCGGGTCTTAGCGGCTGGCCAGGCGCCGCCGGTGGCCGCTCAGGAACTTGCCGGAATGATTAATTCATGGGTGTGTGCCGATGCCGTGCGTAACGGCAGTATGACACAGAGTGTTTTGCTCGGTGCGGGCGCGGGCGATATGGTGGCGGTGGCAAGGACACTCGAAGAACAGTATTTTTCCGGACCGATTGTTGTCGATATTCGAGGCCTGGCGGACCCGGTGGCTGCCTCCAGGCATGCTGTGCAAAGCTTGGCGGAGCTTTTGTCGGCCGACCTGCCCACGCCGATGAGACGCGGATGACTGGCGCGCGGTCTCAATGACAATAGAACGCGGTGTCAGGGGGTATTGCCTCATGTCCAACACCCAGGGCTTGTTTCCAATTGTGCACCGATTGGCGCTTTCGCCGTCGACCCAACTACTTGCTGCCCAACGAGCCGCCGTATTGATGGCCGATCAACATCCGCCGGATAGCGATTACTGCGAGGTATGGATCGCGGAAAGTCAGCTAAGCGGGCGCGGCCAACATCATCGCACGTTCGCCAGTCCCCTAGGGGGCTTTTATACCACGATTCTCATCGCTGCACCGCAGACGCTTCCTATGGATATCCTGCCGCTGGCGGTTGGATGGAAATGCGCCCAGTTATTGGTAGCCGCCGGTTGCGTAGCAATTAATATTCGCTGGCCCAACGACCTGTGCATCGGGGATAAAAAAATTGGTGGTATTTTGTGCCAGTCCGTCGTTAGTGCCGGTCGGTGTTGCCTTCTGATAGGTGTAGGTATCAATACCAAGACTCGACTGGCCGATTTCCCCGTAAACCTTCAACCTTACATCGCGACGCTGGCAGATTCCGGCGTGCACGTGAATCATGCACTATTGCTGGATCAATTCATCGCAACTATGTTGGGCCTGCGCAATGCCGAAGAGGTCATGCGATGCGCGTCACTCGCCGCCTCGCTGGATGTCACTAAGGGCCGAATCGTGTCTGCGATTGTCGATGGCGCTGCTATGGAGGGTGTATCGGAAGGTTGGGGGCCCGATGGTCACCTGCGGATGCGCCAGTCAGGCGTTTTAAGGGAGCTGACTTCCGCGACTATCGTCAAAATCAACGGGCAAAGAATCCGGTTTGAGGATTGACGGCATCCAAAATCTGGAAAGGCCCCGTGGCGCCTTAGCGGGCGATGGCACCATACGGCAACCATACGGATGGCGGCCTCAGAGCAGTTGACAACCAGGCCCTACGTTAATACCCTACAAATCTGATAGGCGTTACGGAGGTTTTCTATGGCTAAGTTGTATTCCAGCATTACCGAGACCATCGGCAATACGCCGATGGTACGCATCAATCGTCTGGTTCCGGCTGATCATGCTGCGGTATACGCAAAATGCGAATTTTTTAATCCGCTCGGCAGCGTCAAAGATCGTATCGGCATGGCTATGATTCAAGCCGCCGAGAAGCAGGGAGCGATCAAAAAGGACACCATCATTATGGAGGCGACGTCGGGCAACACGGGGATTGCTTTGGCGTTTGTCTGTGCCGCCAAAGGATACAAATTAAAATTATTCATGCCAGAAAGTATGTCTATCGAGCGGCGAAAATTATTGCGGATCATGGGGGCCCAACTGATGCTTACCCCCGCATCGGAGGGTATGCCCGGTGCGATTCGCCGTTGCAATGAAGCCGCCGCGGCCGACAAAAACGCCATCATTGCCAAGCAGTTCGAGAATCCGGCTAACGTTGAAATTCACGCCCAAACCACGGCCGAAGAAATTTGGCGCGATACCGACGGGAAAATCGATTGCATCGTGTCGGCTGTGGGCACGGGTGGTACCATTTCCGGTGTGGCCAGCGTGCTGAAAAAACGGAATCCCAATTTCAAGGCCATTGCCGTCGAGCCATCAACATCACCCGTCATTACGCAATTTAAAGCCGGCCAGCCCCTTAAGCCCGGCCCGCACAAAATTCAGGGCGCAGGCGCAGGTTTCATTCCCGTCAACCTCTATACCGATCTGGTCGATGAAGTTATCCAAGTGACTAACGAGGATGCCTTTGCTTGGGCCCGCCGGCTTGCGGCGCAAGAAGGCATATTGGCAGGCATAAGTTCCGGTGCAAATCTCTGCGCCGCAGCGCAGGTTGCCGCTAGACCTGACATGAAGGGTAAAACCATCGTTACTATTATGTGTTCTACGGGAGAACGATATATCAGCACCGCCATGTATGATGGCTTGGACACATAAACGCCGCCCTGCGCGTCCATCCATTGGTGTTGACCGCGTGTGTGGCCATCAACTGGTTGGTCGTGGCACTGGAGTCTGGAGCGCGTTCTGATGGACATCTATCGTACGGCGCGCGCCAGTGCTTCAGCCGACGCCCAGCCGCTCCTCGATCGGCTCGATCCGGTTGTAGCGGATTTTGTCGACGCCATTTCACCCGATGCCCTTGCCGTATGGGATATTCGTCAGCATGAAAATGCTCCCTGCTCGGTACATTTGTGTCTGTGCGACGATTGGTCGCATATCCACTGCGAATTTCGCCGCGATGAATTGCCACCCCCATCGGATATTCATCTACTCATCGCCAGTAAATTGGCTGCATTTAAAGGTGTGCAACGCAGGATTTTATTTAAAGTATGCGATGGCACATTTGCGCATGATGATCTCACTCATCTGCGCCAGACGCTGAATATGATACCTAGCATCGCTTATCGTGGCCTCAAGGTGGAAAATCGCTGTGAATTTGTCCCCTGCAACGCCTACGTACCAGCCACCGCTTTTCATGTGACCGACTTCACGCTGGAAGTCGATGCCGCCGCCGGGGCGGATGTGGCCGACGCTCTGAAGTCTAATGGATTTGAAATTCAATACCGCACCACTTTGTGAATATGGTCGGTGTGACACGGGATTATCTGGTGGGGAATGCGTTTGGATCAAAAAAGTCAAACACCTCCGAGAAGAGTCGAAGGGTTTCTGCCAGCTTTTTCAGTCACTCTTATTGCTTCATTCCTCTATGCCCTGCTACCGGCTCAAATTACACTCGGCCCACTTTGGGTTTTACCAGTGATAATGCCGCCGCTGCTGTTGACAGTCGCGCTGTTAAAAAAGTTCGGCAAACGCCTCGGCGCCCATTATCTGGGCCACGTCAGCACTGCGATCATGACATGCTTCATTGCCTATTCGCTCATACTCCTTGTGGCGGATGTGTTTGGTGGCACCGGGCTTGCCTCCAGTATGCTTCGGGCATCAGGAATTCTATGGGTGATGAATATCATCGTCTTCGCGTCATGGTATTGGAGGCTGGATGCCGGCGGGCCGATGGCTCGGGCAGATCGTGGAAAACATGACGTCGGCTGCTTCCTGTTTCCGCAGATGACTTTGCGTTGGGCCGATGCAAAGCCATGGATTCCACATTTTATCGACTATCTGTTCGTTGCCTTCAACACCAGCACGGCGTTCTCGCCTACCGATACGGCCATCCTTTCCCGCTGGGCCAAATTGCTGGTCATGGCACAATCCATCATCTCCTTGGGGTTGGTGGTTCTGGTGGTCAGCCGGGCGGTCAATATCATTTGACGGTGCCGCCTCTACTTCTTGCGACCGGAGATTGGCGGGATTGTCCGCTCACCGATATCTTTATAGCAGCATGAGTAAAGAAACGATTCGTATTTTAGTTGTAGATGATGAAATCGAGCACGCCGATGCGCTGTGCGAAGCGGTTGTGCGCATGGGATTTGCCGTGCGTCAGGCCCACGGACTTTCCGAGGCCCAAAGACTTTTAGCCCAAGAACCATACGACTTGGTCATCACCGATCTGCGTATGGACGCGCCCGATGACGGCTTTGAACTCCTGGAAAGTGTCAAGCGGGCGAGCGCGGACGCCCAGGTGATTATGGTCACTGCGCATGGAGATGTGGCTGCGGCCGTTAGGGCGATGAAAGCCGGTGCGTTCGACTTTATTCAAAAACCTCTCGATTTGGATCTGATTCGCCAGCAAGTCCGGCGAGCTGTCGATCAGGTGCGGCTTACCCGGCAAAACGCTAACTACCGCCACGCACTCGACCAAAAATATGGCATGGATGGCATCATCGGGCAGTCCAGCCCGATGATGCGGGCGCTGCAACTCGTTCGGCAGATAGCCCCTACCGATATCAGTGTGCTTATTGCGGGGGAGTCGGGCACTGGCAAAGAATTGATCGCCCGTGCACTGCATCAAAATTCGCATCGCGCTGGCGGTCGATTTGTTGCGCTCAATTGTGCGGGACTCAACGAGAGTACGCTCGAAGATGAACTCTTCGGGCATGTGCGTGGCGCCTTTACTGACGCCCGTACCGATCGGCAGGGGCGATTTGAATACGCCGACCACGGCACTCTTTTTCTTGACGAAATCGGTGACATGCCCATGGCCATGCAGGCAAAATTGCTGCGCGTGCTTCAAGACCGGCAAATCACCCGTCTCGGTTCCAATGAACCGATCCAGGTCGATGTGCGCTTCGTCTCCGCCACCAACAAAAATCTGGAAGAAGCCATTGCCAAGCGAGAATTTCGTGATGATCTCTATTTCCGCATCAAAGGTGCAGCTATCTCACTGGCTCCGCTGCGTCAACGCCGCGAAGATATTCCGTTGCTTATCAAACACTTGATGGAAAAAATCGCTAAGCGCGAGGGTAAGCCTTTACAGCATCTTTCCAATGAAGCACGTGATCTCCTTGTCGCACATGACTGGCCCGGCAACGTGCGGCAACTGGAGAATGTAATAGAGAGTATGACGGCGCTGAGCACCGGCAGCACCTTGACACTGGACGATATCCCCCCCGATATCCTCGGTCAGTTTTCCGTAAAAAGTGTCACCAGCACTGCCCTGGCGCCCATCGATCGCAATGCTTCAACCCAGTCGCTGGCACTGCCGAACCTGGCCGGTGTCAGTCTGGCTGAACTGGAACGTGAGGCCATTGAAAAAACGCTGCAATTGGTGCAGGGCAATCGCGAGCAAGCTGCCAAAATGCTGGGCATTGGCGAACGTACGCTGTATCGTAAAATAAAGGAATACGACATTGTGGAATAGAACATTACGCAGTCAGGATGGGGTAGTTGTAAATGAATGATGTTCGTGTGGGGCTGGGTTATGACCTTCACCGGCTGGAAATGGGGCGACCGTTGGTGCTGGCCAATGTGCCGATTCCACATGGCAAAGGGGCGATTGGTCATTCCGACGCGGATGTGGTCATCCACGCCCTGATCGACGCCATCACCGGTGCCGCCGGGATGCCGGATGTAGGTGAAATGTTTCCCAACTCCGATCCCAAGTTCAAAAATATCAATTCTGCTCGACTTATTGAAAAAGTAGTGGAATATCTCGCTGCCTCTTCCTGGCGAATCGTCAATGTTGATATCGTTGTGATCATTCAGGAACCGCGGTTGTCACCGCATAAGCTCCTCATGCGATCCAGACTCTCTGAACTGCTCGGTGTTTCTCTCGATCGCATCAATATCAAGGCCAAAACCAACGAGCATGTCGATGCGATTGGACAGGAATTGGCGGTCGCCTGTCATTGTGTGGTCTTACTGGCTCACACATCATGACAATTTCGCCCGGCGCTACTCCATCAGTTCCCTCCCGTTCGCCCGCGAAGGTTATGCGAGTACTGGGTGTGGACCCCGGTCTTCACCGGACCGGTTATGCCGTATTAGGAATGTCGCCACTGCCGATGCTCATCGAAGCGGGGGTCATTCGGATCGGATCAGCCGGCACGTTGTCGGTCCGTCTGGCCGATCTGCATGTGCAAATTGACGCCATCATTGATGAATTTTCCATCAGCCATGTGGGTGTTGAGCAAATATATGCCCACTATAGACATCCCCGCACCGCTATTCTTATGGGCCATGCCCGCGGTGTCATTCTGCTGGCGGCTGGCCAAAAGGGTGTGCCGGTGACGGACCTGCCTAGTACGCTGGTAAAAAAGAACTTCACCGGCAATGGCCACGCCACCAAAAGCCAAATGCAGCGTACGGCTGCCAGCCGCTTCAAACTCAGTAAGCCTCCTTCGCCCCCCGATGTCGCCGATGCCATGGCCATTGCCTATGTGCTCGCCACCCGGCTTATTATGCCATCGCGTGCCGCCAAACGCTGAGTCATTACTCCGGTCGCCATCCCCGTCGCCGATTGCCAGCATTTGCGTTAAGCTACCGCCGCTGGCTATTGCGCAGGGAACCGACTCATGCGGCAGAAATTATTCGAATCCATCGGCGGCAATCGCAAAAAGCAAATTTCATTGGGCGCTATTATGCTCGCCATCTTGCTGCTGGCAGTTCCCCGCCTTTTGACCTTACCTGTGGCCGACAGCCGCACCCAAATTTATTTTAGCCATTCCATTACGGAAGCCAGCGAGGCCTATCTATCCTGCCGTCTTGTTATTGGAACGTTAGGGCTTGTGGAGCATTCACAAATCAGCCTTCGTCCCTTTGGCGTCGGCGTGCAGACGGAGCCGGGACAGATGCTCGACCCCGTCTATGACATGGCCGAGCGGGCATCCGATGTGCTGGTAACAGCCATCGCGGCACTGACCATAGAAGAAATCGGCTATGAAATCACGAAAGCTTTTACTCCCTTCCTGCTTGCGATTCTCCTCGTTGCGGTTGCGGCGCTGGCCTACTGCGGCTTCGGTCGCGAGGATTTAATATTTCGCCGCGTTGTCGGCCTTACCCTTATACTTATTTGCCTGCGCATTGCCCTGCCCGTTTCAGCCATGGTTAACCAGACCGTTCATCGATATTTTTTTGCCGCCCGCATCGCCAGCGCCCGAGAGAAAATTGATATATTTCCGCAACACGATATCGCGGCCGCCACCAGCCTCCGGCTGCCACCGATGGGGGCAAACCCCTTCTCCGATATCGACGGACCTCTGCAATTTGCTTTGCAAAAGGTATCAGCCATCAGCAGACTCATCGCCACGGCGGTCAGCCATGCCGCGTCTCTGTCACAGTCATTTGTCAGTCTCTGTTCGCTTTATGCCGGTGAATTTGTCATACAGGTTTTGCTGTTGCCGCTGTTGACGTGGTGGGTTTTGGTACGCATCGCCAATGCTGTTTTTGATGCCAATTTGCCGTTGCTGATTCGCCATCGCCGCGCCGAGGCAAAAGTCGATTCTCCTCGCTTGGGCGGCACTGGCCCGCACTGATTAACTTGCATATGCAGCACTGCACGCACCACATCGGGGCTGCACCTTACTGATATGGCCAGCGATTCATCTGCATTCTGAGCCTTGGGAGGTAGCCGACGCAGAAACAATATTATTTTTGCTCCGCCGCCGCTAATTTTCTCTGCTGTGCCTGATGGCGCAATTGTGCATCGACGAAACCCTGTATGTCGCCATCCAAAACCACTTCCGGCTGAAAGACCTCGTAGCCATTGCGATGATCTTTAACCCTGCGATCATCCAGCACGTAACTGCGAATCTGCGATCCAAACGCAATTTCGCCTTTTTCACCGTAAAGCTTGGCCAACTCCGCATCGCGTGCCGCTTCCTGCATGCGGCGTAATTTGGCTTTAACCAAGTCCAGCGCCAGAGCGCGATTCTGCACCTGCGATCTTTCACTGGTACACACCACTTGGATGCCGGTTGGTTTGTGAGTTATCCGAATCGCCGAGGCGACTTTATTGACATTCTGGCCGCCAGGTCCGCTGGCCCGGACAAATGCAATAATTTCGATATCATGTTCGGGTATGACCAGTTCGTCATCCGCCCCTTCAAAGACGGGTGTTACATCTACACTGGCAAAACTGGTGTGTCGCCGGGCGTTGGCATCATACGGGCTGATCCGCACCAAACGGTGCACGCCCACTTCACAATTCATCGTACCGGTGGCGTATGCCCCTTTTACCAACAGCGTGATTTTTCGGATTCCGGCCTGTTCGCCGTCCAGTCGATCCACTTCCGATACATCCCAACTGCGGCGCTCAAAATAGCGCATGTACATGCGAAACAGCATGTCGGCCCAGTCGCATGCTTCTGTTCCCCCTGCCCCCGCATGGATTTGCACGTAGCAATCCGAAGCATCATGCGGCCCTGAAAACAAGGCCTGCAATTCCAGTTGGGCAAATGCTTTTTCTTGGGCGGCGATTGTCTGATCTGCTTCTTCGATCAGCGCCGCATCATTTCCGTCGCGGCCCAATTCCAGCATGACATGGACATCTTCCAACGCCCTCGCTACTGCATCAAATGGATCCAAAATAGCCTTAAGCCCCTTGAATTCACGAATGGTTTTATTGGCCGAATCCTGGTTATTCCAAAAGTCCGACGCGCCCATTTTTTCTTCGAGAGTTTTGATTTTTATTTTTTTGCCATCGACGTCAAAGAGAGTCGCGGATGTTTTTCACCCGCGCCTCAAGATCGGCCAATATCACATCCAGATTTTCGCGTGGCATGGTACCACCTCCTTCAAGTAGGGAGTATAGCACGTGCGGGCTAACAGAGGTTGGTTGGTCGCACAGTGCCGTGTTTAGCCACGAGTGTCCATACTTTCGCATCAATTCGCCAACGTTGCCGAGTTCGTGCTCGCCATAACCATTTGTTAAATCACCGGATATGATCTTGACAAGTTTGAGCCTCAACTATAGCCTACAAAGTTTCATGTACCGTATGGTGTTACGGCGTTATATTTCTGGAGACAGCCATGAAATCCGTTTCCCGCCGTCGTTTTGTGCAAGCGGTTTCGGCCGCTGGCGCCGCGTTGGCTTTGCCAAACGCTTCATCCACGGCAGTGGCCGCACCTCATCGCGTCCGGGTGCTGCACCGGAATGGAGCTGTGACGGCCAACATCCTGAATGATTCCGTGGCCGGTGCACTGGATATTTCGTCCACCATGCCTATGGCATCCGGCGCGCCATTGGGTGGCATTGGCACAGGTTATATCGAATTACGCCCTGATGGGTGTTTTTATAAATGGTTGATCTTCAATGCCGGTCAGTGGGCCGGTCAATTGCCCGCAAGTCAGTCCGGAGTAAATCCGAATTCCGGGCCGCAGAGTCTGCAGTTTTTAGTTTGGACAAAGGAACAGGGAAGCGATTCTCCAAAGTTTCGGCGACTGTACTTAAGGCCGCACGAAAATAATTTGCTTTCGGTGGCCTATTTGCAGGATGTCGAATCCATTGAATATGGCGCGTGGTTTCCCATGACAACTCTGCAATACCATGACTCTACTTTGCCGATCCGCGTCAGTGCCACGGCCTTTTCACCGTTTATGCCGGGCAAGGCCCGCGAATCTGCAACCCCCGGCTGCACCATGGTGTTCACCCTTGAAAACACCAGCCAAAATCCAGTAGAGGTATCCCTGCTTTCGCTGCTGGATAATCCGCTGGCCTACGGGCACAAGCAGCGTCAACTCGTTAATAGGATCAGTCGTGATGGCGACACCTCGACGCTGGCGATGAACACCAAGGCTGATTCTCAGAATAAAACCACACTTGGCAGCCTGTGTCTTTCTGTAACCGGTGGAACGCACAGTTGGATATCCGGTACGTTCGCACAATATGCCGGCACCACTGGATTATGCAACTGGCAAACACCCCGTCTCTTCTTCATGATGGTGGATGCTATGCAGAAGTTTTTCGCCATCGGAAAACTACCCAATACCAGTGCCAGCACGGATCCATCGCAGACGTTCAGGCTGAATCCGTCGCAAATAGAGGCTTTGACGGCGGCGGAATCTCGACAATGGATTAAAACACTCTCTGGCGATGCTCTCTTGGACCGCGTGATAACCGGAGCTGCTGTTCACTCGCCCGGCCTGCTTGATTCGGACCAAGGTCGGAAGGAAATACTCAAAGAAGTCAGCCAGAACCTTTCGGCTGATCTTGCAGGCCCGGATCGAGATCGTTCGACCTGGGGCACCGGGGCGCTGGCGTCCAGTGTTACCTTAGCACCCGGTGAGAAGAAAGAAATACGTTTTACATTCAGTTGGTACTTTCCTCACCACTTCAGTAAGTGGGGGGAAGACATGGGCCATAACTACGCGAATTGGTTTTCCGATGCCACCGAAGTTAACGCGCATCTGGTCAAGCAATACCCTGTCCATCGCCGGGAGACCGAATTATTCGCCCGTACGTTGGCAGATACTTCGCTGGGCGATCCAATGGCCTTCTGCTGGTCGAGCCATTTGTGTACCGCCGTCACTAATACCTGGTGGATCAAGGATGGTAATTATGCAATTTGGGAAGGGCTTGGATGCTGCGGACTGAGCACTATGGATGTGGAATACAGTGCCAGTTTTTCCATCGCTGCGTTGTTTCCAGAATTAAAACTTCTGCAGATGCGGAAGATGATCAAATTCCAGAATGCCGAGGGCCAGGTACCACACAATTACGATGGTGATTTTAGACACGTCGACAATGGCTGGCTCCGAGTGGATCTGAATCCTCTGTTTGTCATGATGGTATATCGCGACTATCTCTGGGCCAATGATAAATCGCAGTTGACTTACATGTGGCCCCATGTCGTCAAAGCCATGCGCTATACCGCATCCTTAGACACCAACGGAGATGGCCTGCCTGATAAGGACACGAGTCTTCAGACATACGATGTGTGGCGCCTCCACGGCTCGCCATCATATGTCTGTTCTGTGTGGATCGGTGCGTTGCAATCGGCCATTGAAATTGCCGATGCGCTGGGCCACACTCAGGAAGCGGCATCATGGAAGGCGACACTGGCAAAGGCATCGGCAAGTTTTAATCGCATGCTGTTCAATGGCGAATATTTCAGCCTATGGGTGAAAGGTGCCCAGCGCGATGAGGTGTGCATGGCCGTGCAGACCAGTGGGCAGTGGTTTACCCATCTGATTGGACTGCCAACTGCCATTTCCAACACATACCTGCAGTCAGCCATCAAAAGTATCTGGAAATACAATTTCAACTTTCAAACCGGCTTACGCAATGCCGCTGTACCCCATGGTAAACGGAACCTGCTCGTTCTCGATAATTTACAGGCCGGTGCTGTGTGGTCCGGCGTTGAATATGACTTTGCCTCGTCCCTGATGGATCACGGACATTATTCTCTCGGGGCGGAGCTTGTCGCAGCGGTACATCAGCGGTATCTGCGAGCGGGAATGCCGTGGAACCACATCGAGTGCGGCGAACACTATTCACGTCCAATGAGCAGTTGGGCCACGCTTCTAGCGGCCACAGGTTTCAAACCCAACTGGCCGAAGGAAATGTTGACAATTGCTCCCAGCGTCCCGGGCGATTTTCATGCCCCGTGGGCGACCAAGGATGGTTACGGCCGATTAAGCCGATCCGGGAATGCCATAGCGCTGGAGTGCGTGTCGGGCCAAATCCATTTTCGAATACTGCGGACCAATCATTCTACGATGCAGCTAAAAGCGACTTTGAATGGTAAGACCCTGCCGCAGGGCATGTCTCATGCGGAAGGTTTGACAGTTATTACGTTCGATCAGCCCGTCACAATAAAAGCTGGGCATACCCTGCAGCTTTCGTAAATTGGCGCGGTCATTTTTACATCGGAGTGGCTATGAAATCGCTGAAACCTGCCAATATCACGAGGCGAGTTCAGCTTGCAGATATCAAGCCTGGCGACCGCTTGGGTCTTGAAGATAAGGATATCACCCACCAGCAAACTGAAGCCATTACACGCGAAATCGGCGACTTGCAGCAACAACTGTTTTCCGATTCAACGCAGGCGTTGCTGGTTATTTTACAGGGAATGGATACGGCAGGGAAAGATGGAACGATCCGTCGTGTTTTTGATCATATCAATCCGGCAGGAATGAGTGTCAGCAGTTTCAAGACCCCCGGTGGCGACGAAATATTGCACGACTTCCTCTGGCGGGTACACCAGCGCGTTCCCGCATTTGGACACATTGGTGTTTTCAATCGGTCGCATTATGAAGATGTCCTGATCGTAAGGGTGCACGCAGAATCGATGTTGCCTCCACATTGGCAACGCGAAAAAAATCTTTTCAAAAAGCGTTTCGATATGATCAACAGCTTTGAGCATATCCTGCACCAATCGCGCATAAAAATTGTCAAATTCTTTCTGCATATTTCAAAGGACGAACAGTTGGCCCGGCTCAAGGCTCGAGAGAAGGACCTGAACAAAAACTGGAAACTCTCGGCATCGGATTTTGCAGAGCGAAAATTTTGGAACAAATATCAGTCGTGCTACGAAGATGTGATTTGCCATACATCGACGCCTAATGCGCCGTGGTATATCGTGCCATCGGATCACAAATGGGTGCGGGATCACTGTGTGGCCACCATTGTGCGCGATACACTGCTGGCTATGCATCCTCATCCACCGCGGGCCACAAAAAAACCGATCTGAGATGGCTTACCAAAAATTCAGTTAAATCCTTGGTTTACGGCCTTCTTGGGTTGGCCGTCGGCTACCGTCTATCATTCCCAAACACTGCACCCCATCGGTGTGCTTCAAGCACCGCGAGATATGGGTACGGGCATCTCAAATTGATGGATTTCTCAGACTCTCTGTGCCCCGCATGCCGCCGTGCAGGTTCACCTGCGTGCATATACCGTAATAAAATTGGGAGGTATACTGGAAACAATGTTTGAGTTCATGAGTACTTTTGCAGATCGCTTGGGCGCCTACAACTGGTGGATCGTCTGCATTGAACTCCTGCTCATCGGTGCCGTCGTCCACTCCGTACTCTATTTTTTACGCGATACGCGTGGTGCGCGTCTTATTCGCGGCACTATTTTGTTTTTGATTATCGCCTTTACGGTAATCTGGCTCAGCGGTAATAAGCTGATCCGCGTCGAGTTTTTATTTCAAAGGGTTCTGCTTTTCACCAGCTTGGCTATCGTTGTCGTCTTTCAGCCGGAGCTAAGGCGGGCACTGATGCGCCTGGGCGAAGCCAGATTATTCCGTGTAGGACAGAAAAAACCGTCCGATATGGTTGAGGCCCTAGTTAAAACGGCTGATTATTGCTCACGCAATCGCATCGGAGTGTTAATCGCCATTGAACGGCAGGTTGGCTTGGCGGGCCTTGCAGAAAATGGAGCATCTCTCGATGCCGAGATTACCAGTGAATTGCTCAATACCATTTTTTGGCCCGGATCAGCACTTCATGATATGGGCGTCGTCATTCGGCACGGGCGATTGGCGGCGGCGGGCGTGCAATTTCCCCTCGACGAGGGTGGTGACCTGCCGACCGAACTTGGCGCCCGTCATCGCGCCGCCCTAGGCCTGTCTCAGGATACCGATGCCCTCATCCTTGTGGTCAGTGAGGAGACGGGCATAATTAGTATTGCCCAGCGCGGGAAGCTGGATCGTGGGCTTTCGCTGGATGAACTTCGGCGGCGACTGCATCAAGACCTGGATATTGGCTCTCAAGTCGCTCATGATGACTCTATTCTCGCGTAGAGAGGAGAAATGACCACGAAAAAAGCAGGCCCCAATCTTGCCGCCCATCTGAAAATATTGCCGCTGACGGTAATTCTTACCGTACTGCTTTGGCTTTATGCCGATGCCCACCTGACGGCGACCCAGCATGACGTGCCGGTGAAGGTAAGGTTCGCCGCATCCAAAAACAATCATGCCATGACGGTAAGTCCAAGTTTGCCTCAGGACGGAGAATATGAGATAAGTATTTCCGGTCGCAAAAGCGGTGTAAGCCAGGTGGCTGACCAGCTTTTAGGCAGGGTCATGCTCACGGCGATTGACCGGCGCGATTTAACCAGCGAGTTTAATGGTGCCCATTTTCGCTATGGAAAGACATATACTTTCAGCACCAGCCAGTTGCTGAACGCATTGCCATATTTTAGAAGACACCACATCGCGGTCATCGCGGCGCAACCGCGTAAAACCAAACTGGTTTTTGACCGCCTCTTTCATATCCGTCGCCCGGTTCAATTTTCCGCGCTGATGGGTATTCACGCAGTTATAAAGCCCGCGACGGCGGTGGTAACCATCGCTGGCAGTACGCTTAAGCGCATCGGCGGTGGGGAGGAAATTTCAGTTGAGGCCCAGCCGTTGCAAAGTCTTACAGGTCTGCCGCCTAGCTCAAAACAGCGTATAGAGGCCCAATTAATTGTTGACTATCCCGGAGCCGTCCGACATGCGGTAACAGTTAGTCCGGCCACGGTGGTGGTGAGTTTTGTCGCACCGCGTGGAAAACGCAAGGTTTTGCATGTGGGGGCCGTGCCCATATGGGTACAGGGGCCGCCAGACATTTTACGGCGCTATCGGATTGAAGTCCGGCCGGCGGTGGTCTCCGTCTCCGTCTTTGGCGGAGCCCGAACGATTCGTCGCCTTGAGGCCGATATCGTATTAGGATCTGTAGCGCCCATCAATAAACAAATCATCGGTTTCGTCAGTTTGCCGCCGTCGATCAAATCCACGGCTCGATGGCTTACCCACAGCGTACACTACTCTTTGCCCGAAGGCGTATCCATTGTCAAAAGTCCGCAGACCGTGAAAATTAAGATCAGTCGCCGCCCGGTTGCACCGCTTCCCGGTGCGGCGCCGGCCACTACTGCTCCAGTGGTGCGCCCATGAAAGGTGACCATCCACTCTTTGCCAACCTGCCATCGTCTACGCCGGTACCGTCTCAATCATCCACTTTACCATTGTCAAAGAAGGCATCGGTCTTAGAGCCGACAGACGTGCCTCGGCGATCGGCTACGATGACCGTATCTGAGGCGTGCGACCTGCTTGGTAATGTTATTGCCAACCTTACACCCTATCCCATCCAAATCCGTGGCGAAATAACCAATTGGAAAATTGCTCGCAGCGGGCACGCCTACTTCTCCCTTCGCGATGATGAGGCCTCATTAGAGTGCATCATGTGGAGAGGCGAATTGGGCAAATTGACGTTCGCTCCCATGGACGGAATGAAGATTGTCGCCAGCGGCCAGACGCGTTTTTACAAGCCGCGCGGACAGGTTAATTTTCATGCCGTCGGCATCTCACTCGAGGGGCGCGGAGAATTGGAGTTCCGCTACCGCGAGCTTTGCAACAGGCTCCTCGCTGAAGGTTTGTTTGCCGCCGGACGAAAAAAAAGTATCCCCCAATTTCCGATGCGCATCGGCTTGATTACCAGCAGTGTCGGCGACGCCCTGTTTGACGTTGTCACCACCGCACTGCGGCGTTTTCCGCCTCTGCAAATTATGTTTGCCCCGGCGCAGGTTCAAGGAGTTGATGCTGCCGCAGATATCTGCCGTGCTATCCATCTCATCAATGACAATATCGATACGCTGGGCCCGATAGACGCCATTTTATTGGTGCGTGGTGGGGGATCTCTGGAGGATTTGTGGGCATTCAATGATGAAACGCTCGCCCGCACCATCGCCGGAAGCCGCATCCCCATTGCTACCGGCATCGGCCATGAACCGGACCAGACCATTGCCGACTTGGTGGCTGATGTGGCGGGCCCCACGCCCACCGGTATCGCCCAGAAAACCGTGGGCGACATTACCGAAGTGGCTGAGAAATTAAATTATTGTGGCCAGCGAATGGCCGAGAAAACGATGCAATGCTTTGACGGCCGCAACCGCGATCTTGACGCTGCCGAAGAAAAAATGGAAGGGTATATTCTTCGCCGGATATCGGATATGCATCGTTTGCTGGACCGCCTGGGCCAGAAAATAAATTCCATTGAACCGTCGCGGCTTGCTGGTCAAAAGGCGATGGCCGTTGAAGCGATCCGAGAGCGACTTACGGACGCCATGCAGCGGCGTGTGGATGATTATCGGCCGCGGTTGGAGCAAATTAGAAATACAATCCATCATGCATCGCCAGCGATGTACGCGGCGCGACTATCCATGAAATTAGAGGTAGTCGCCCGTGATTTACCAGCGATTCTGCACGATCGCATTCGACAGACGTCCGAGCTATGCCGTCATTTGGTACTGCGATTGAATGAATCGCACCCCGATAAAATTCTTCAGCGGGGTTTTTCCATCACAATGCTGGAGGATGGAAGCGTTCTTAAATCAGTCGTCGATGTGCTGCCCGGGTGTACACTGACCACTCGGCTGGCGGATGGGAGGTTGATAAGTGTGTTAAAGGCAATGGAACGGGGCGAACGGGTATGATGGCGACGACTAAATGCCATCCGCGGGGGCGGCATCAGGTGTGGAGGTGCTTGTCACGAAAAACCACTGGAGAATATGATGGCCGAAAAGAAAAATGATGCTTTTAATCTCGAACGCACTTTGGATGAATTGGCGAAAATGACGGAGCAAATCAGTTCCGGTAAGGTGGGGTTGGAAGAGAGCCTGCAGCTTTATGAAAAAGGTATGCGTATGATTACACATTGCCGCACGTATCTGGATACCGCCGAATCTCGCATCAAAGTGATCGCACAAAATGCCGGCGGGCTGGATATCAAAGACGCCTCGGTGGGTGAACTCAAGGGCAGGCAATCCTGATCGTTGTGGCTCAATCAAGGTGAAGTACATCCCATGGTGTGATGGAATTCCGGAGTGATCAATGAACCAGAATCATCGCATGGACCACCAACCCATATCGGTTTGGGGAATGAATCTGGCCATTGGCTATCTCTTCGCTTTATCGATGGCGATTCTTCTTGGCGCAATACTGTTGGGGCTCGCATTCTCCGCCGGAATCGTCAAGTCCATCGGAGACTTCGCTGATGGCAGTGTGGCTCTGGTGTTATGCCTGATAGCCGGCATTATTACCAGCGGCGTGGTTTTCAGTTTTGCGATGGCACTCACTGGAGTTAAATCGCAAGTGCTTCTGCTTTTGCACCTTACTAAGGCCGGCGATGGTGCTGACGTGCGCCTCGTATCGCTGGAGCAAGCCTTCCATGAACTGGGGGCAACCATAAAGAATATGCCATCGATGCCGCACGTGGCCGTGCAGCCGACGGTAGTTCATGATGCAGGTAAGGTCGCCAACCAAGGCGATCTGACTCAGTTATTGGCTGTGATGAATGACCTGCACGATACGCTGCTCATGGGAGAATCGGAAAAGGCCGCCGTCCTCAAACGTCGTATGGATCAGAAGCGTCGCATGCTGATGGAAAGATTCCGTCACCATCTTCGCCACGAAGAATGGAAGAATGCCCAAGCCATACTTCAGGATTTCAATCTCCTGCTTCCAGATGATCCGCAACAAAGAGAAATGAATGATGAATTAAGTTTTGCCCGCCAGCGCAAAATTGATCTGGATCTCTCTGATGCGCAGGATCGCATTCGTGGCTGGATTAGCACCAACCGCTGGGAGATGGTTGAACCGCTGATTGCCAAACTGGAACTCCAATATCCAGACGACACCGGCGTGGTGAATTACATTCAGCAGATACGGTACGAAATGCAGAGTTGGCATCAAGAGGTGCTGCAGAATCTGATTGGTCAACTCAAGGATGCGAGCGATCATCGCCAATGGCGGCGTGCGACATTGATCGCCCAGCAACTATTTGAAAAATACCCGGATGATAAATTAGTTGAAAAATTACGCATGGAACTTCCTACGCTTCGCAAAAATGCCGACCTGCAGGAAGTAAAAGACCTCGAAACCCAATTCAAAGAATTACTCCAGCGTCGGCGATACGATGAAGCTTTTCCCATTGCGCAAAAAGTGATTGATGAGCATCCTGAAACGGCCGTCGCCACTGAACTCGTTAAAATGCTGCCCAAGCTGCAGGAATTGATGAAACAGGACAAACTGCGACGACAGGCTGAGCTTGGTCAACTGGGCTGATTGCGTATCAACCACGTGATGATGTTGTTCCATGCGCCGTCAGCGCTCGTTGCACGGGTCATTGCAGAGGTGCGCGTCGCAATCGCAATGCATTGGTAATGACCGACACGGAACTAAAGCTCATGGCCGCCGCTGCAATCATGGGACTGAGCAAAATTCCGAAGAAGGGATATAAAACTCCCGCCGCAATGGGTACGCCGCACGCGTTATAAACAAATGCAAACACCAGATTCTGGCGTATATTACGCATGGTAGCCCGGCTGATTAATATGGCCTGAAGCACCTTGTGTAAATCTCCATGCAGCAGTGTCACACCGCTGCTGGAAATGGCTACGTCCGAACCGGATCCCATTGCGATGCCAACATCTGCCGCGGCCAGCGCTGCCGCGTCATTAATACCATCGCCAATCATTGCGATCGTGAGGCCTTTTTCCCGTATCTGCTGGATATGTGCATGTTTGTCCGCTGGCAGCAGCTCGGCCTGGTATTGAGCTATCCCAACTTGTTCCGCCACATGTCTGGCGGTACCGGCGTTGTCGCCGGTCAGCATGATAACGTTTAACTTCAATTTTTTGAGTTCGCTTACGACCGCCGCAGCATCTTCGCGCAGAGGATCTGCCACACCAATTATCCCGCATATCTGTCCGTCTGTTGCCAGCAATATCACAGATTGACCATCTGTTTCGTACTTATCCAATTCCGCGCCCACCGGCGCGATATCCACATGGGCCTCATCCATCATGCGGCGATTACCCAATAGCACTTTATGCCCCAATACCTCGCCACACACACCGCGACCGCTGACTGCCTGGAAATCCCGGCAATCGGGTATGACAAGGTGGCGACCATCGGCGGCCCGTAAAATGGCTGCCGCTAGAGGATGCTCACTGGCCTTCTCCATAGCCGCCGCCATAGCAAGCAGTTCAGATTCGCCATCGGCCTGAACCGACTTGGTGGACACTACTTCGGGGCGGCCACGCGTCAATGTGCCCGTCTTATCCAACGCAATAGTGTCAACGCGGCTGAGCGCTTCGAGGGCCTCAGCATTGCGAATTAAAATCCCATGACGGGCGGACCTGCCAATGCCGACCACAATCGACACCGGGGTGGCCAACCCCAGCGCACACGGACAGGCAATAAGCAATACCGCCACCGCGTTGACTAAGCCATAAACGGCGGCCGGACTTGGGCCCCATATCAGCCAAGCGATAAAGGTGACAATGGCAACCGTGACCACGGCTGGCACAAAAACTCCCGCTACTCGATCGGCCAATTTTTGCACCGGCGCGCGGCTTCGCTGCGCTTCACTGACCAAATTGATAATCTGAGAAAGTGTTGTTTCGGTCCCGACGCGCTCAGCCTTCATCACCAGCGCCCCATTGCCATTGATAGCACCGCCCGTCACCGTGGCGCCGATTCCTTTTACGACCGGTGTGGGTTCGCCGGTTAACATCGATTCATCTACGGTGCTGCGGCCGTCGATCACGACGCCATCCGCGGGTATTTTCTCTCCGGGCCGGACTCGCAGTAGATCACCCCGCGTCAGGGCATCAATGTGAACATCGGATTCTGATCCATCCGGGGCGACTCGGCGTGCGGTTTTGGGTGCCAGCAATAAGAGTTCACTCATCGCCGCACCGGTTTTTCTGCGAGCCCGCAGTTCCAGTACCTGTCCCAACAGTACCAATGCGGTGATTACCGCTGCCGCTTCGAAATAGATGTGCACAAGACCGCTGTGATTCTGAAAATGTTTTGGAAACCAGCCCGGTGCCAGCATGCCAATCAGACTGTAGCTGTACGCCACGCCGACACCCATGGCAATTAATGTAAACATATTGAGATTCAATGTGCGTATGGATCGCCAGCCGCGGACAAAAAATGGCCAACCAGCCCACCACACCACAGGCGTGGCCAGCAGGAACAGCAACCCCTGCAGCCACCGCGCTTGATTCAAATGGGCCACGTGGCCATCAGCCAGCATCGACAGGACCACAATCGGAATCGCCAATACCACTGAAACCACAAGTCTTCGCACCATATCGCGGTATTCAGAATCATCCTGCTCGTCATCTGCAGATGGAGACATGGGTTCCAAGGCCATCCCGCATTTTGGGCATGGTCCGGGTGCGGTTGATTTAATTTCCAGATCCATCGGGCAGGTGTAATATTTGACGCGCGTGGCATCAGCAACATTGCCTTGTTGGGCGTGAAATCGTGCCTCTGATGCCGCCATACCGTGGCCAGCTAAGCTTGCGGTTGTGTCTTGATTCGATTTTTGAAGAAACGATCCCGGGTTTACCTTGAATTTCTCCAGACAGCTTTTGCCACAGAAATAGTAGGTGTGACCGTCGTATGAATGGCTGCCCGCACATTTTTGCGGGTTTACCTTCATGCCACAAACCGGGTCAAGAGCCATATGAGCCTGTTCATGCTGGTCTCGATTCAACAGGTCAATTTTCATGGTGCAATATCCTGCCTTTCATTCGGTCACTTTACAACTTCAGATATGGGTTAGCAATTCCATCTAAACGGTTCTAAATGGTGCAATCCGCGCTCGGGATAGAATGGGAAAAAAACCCGCCGGCACCCTCCGACCTCCCACACTTTTGGCGCGGACTTCGACCGACGCGTCCCTCATATCCAGGACGCTGACCTCGCCTGATGGGCGGAGCTCCTCGTTAATCAGTGCAATGGCGTCCGCACAGGCGGGATAGCCGGCGATGAATCCTTCGATCTTCCGTTTCGTGTTCATAGGGACACGCCTCCGCCGGGAGCACATGCAGAACAACTGCCGCCGCTCACGCCGGTCGTTTTCCGCGGCCAAGCGTTCCAAATGGATGCGACCACCAGCAGTACCATCCCGCTACCGATCGTCGCATCCGACACCAAGATGAATTTGCCAACGAGCACAGCCGCCGCGGCGGCCAAGCCAAGTGCGCAGGGGGCATACCCTCGGCGCGACTTGGCACGGAATGCCAGCGCGCCGACCGCGACCAGCAGAAGCAGGACGGTCACCGGCAGCAGATAGTCCGTCTTCAACAGAAATCCAAGCCCCAAAGTGCTTAGCACCCCAGCGTAGACGGGCCAGCAGGCGGGACACACCCCAACCGGCAGCAGCGTCGCGCCGACCGCGGGCAGCACCACCAAGGAACTCAGCCCGCGAGGACTCAGCGCAGAGATGCCCGGCGACGCAGACGCCCCGGCGGCCTCAATAATGGCCTTCTCGATCATGTCGACACCCGGCATGTTCGCGCCGCTGAATGTCCGACAACCGAATCCATAACTGGCCTCGACGCGCTGCGCTGGATCGATGTCTTGTCCGTCGATCAGCACAGTCGGCGATCCGATGAACTTCATCGCGACCGGATCGTCGTCTTGTGTCAGCTTGACCTCCCGGATGTCCGCGATGACGCCAAGCCGACTGACGGTCTGCTTAACACGTTCAAGCGTGGGCCGGTGGTTGGGGCAGCCGTCGAAATAGAGCACTTCGATATTCATGATGATTCTCCCTCATGGGATTCCAGGGCTTTGAGAATGGGACACTCCTCGGTGGGGCGGCCGCGTTTACAGTCGCGGGTCAATCCGGCAAGTGTGCGGCGCATCTTTCGGAGTTTGCGGATACGTTCATCGATGTCGCTGATTTTGGCCTCAGCCAGTTCAAACACCTCGTCGCATCGACTATCGGGTTCAAACCGCAAGTCAAGCAGCTCCCCGATCTCACGCAGGGTAAAGCCAAGTGCCTTCGCGTGACGGATGAAGCGGATGCGGTCTACCACCGTTGGTTCATACTGCCGATAACCGGATGCTCGTCGGGCAGGTTCTTTAATCAGTCCTTCTCGCTCATAGAAGCGTATGGTTTCCACACCGACGCCCGCCTGAGTTGCCACTTTTCCAATTGTAAACATCGCCATCATCGTTCTCCGTCGTCATTCTACACCCCGTACCATACTACGGAGTCAAGGTGTGTGGTTGAGAACTTTACGCGACGGGCCGCCCGTTGATGCCGGATTGGCATTGAGTACGACCTAATCATTGCACGCAAACTATGGGCAGATATGCCAGATGAACGTCACGGCACTGATGCCATTGACACCAGACCCGCGAAAGTGCCGAGCGGAATTTTACGATCGGTGATACCCTGCCGAACGGCCCGAGAGGTGGCACCCTGCCACTCTATTTCACGTTCGGCCACCAGCCGCGTTGAATTCGCAGGTAAACCCTCCGCTTGGCCGGGGTGGATCATGATTTCACCTTTGCCGGAAGGCAAGCGATCTAAAATCGCCAGCCAATGTTGTTCACTAAACGCACCCGTGGCCGCCAGACCATAGAACCAGTCGGTCGTTTGCAGACCCGCCCGCGCCAGCTTTTTAGCTAATTGGTACGCCAAAGTCACCAACAGTCGATATCCCAAGCCGCTTCGGATGATGCCCAGTCTTGTTTCGCGTGCACACCGAATAGCCGGTATGTTGTACTCTCTGGCCAGTTCAATCGCGATATCCTGCAGTACAGGCCAGTGGTGAATATGCTTATGGCTATCCAAGTGGGTGGGTTTAAGCCCCAATCCCATGGCGAATTCAATTTGAGCCCGCCACTCACACCGCGCCTCATTTCGCGCCTCTTTGCTAAATTGCAGTTTCCGAATAAGTTGCGGCACAGACTGATCCAGTACAGATGGCAGGCCCATGCCGGACGGCTTGGCTAGGACCCGCACCATCTTTGACAGGGGGGTACCCTGGGTCAGGCAAAGATGGATACCCACGCCGAGGTTCGGCACAGCGGCCGCCAGAGATGCAGCTCGTGCCGCGTCGGGCATGGTGCACATGAGCGTGGTGCTGGTTAATATTCCGCGGTGATGACAATCGATGATGGCATCGGTGACGCCTGGCGAAAATCCAAAATCATCCGCATTAACAATTATTGATGTCGGCACCTTTGTATTTTCGTGCCCTTTTCATCGTCCCGCAACCGGTCGGTATATTTCCACCATGAGTAACTTTCGTCCCCAATGCTGTGCCTGCCACAGTGTCGGTGAAAGCACATCCAATCGATATCCTTTGATCGCGCCCCCGCGGTCTAACACCGGCACCGGCTGATCGCCATCATACCCCGGCACACGCACCATCATTCCCATCGGAATCAAACGCGTATCGGCAGCCACCAGATGGCCATCATTTGTCTTGACGCTTTTGCCCGATGCCGTGGTTGTGCCCGGATAGGGCCAACAGCAGTATCGATCTGGTGCATAACTGGTGACGACCAGACGTAGGTGCTCCCAGGGCACAAAATAACGGCCGTGATACCAAAAACCTCGCTTGACCACGGGCGCAGGTACCGGAGGACTAAAAACTTGCCGACGTGGTGCTATTGGTGCTGCAGGCTCCCCCGGTTTACTCCGATCTGCGGCAACCTGCCCTTCAGACGGCTGGACGGTCTGACTGCCCACCGGTCTGAGCATCGACTGTGGTGTGCCATGATTTGTTGGGCTGACGATCTCTGCGCTCGCTAAGAGACGCGGAATATGCCCCATGCGCCAAAACAAGCTCAATCCCAGAAATAACAGAACAAGCAGCCCCATCAAGGCCCCAAGTTCCCATAATTCGCCACGGTTGAGATGCCGTGATCGCCGCATGTCGCAAATCTCCAAGAGACACTATTTGCGTCCGTGCGTCCATCAGCCGTCCATGGCAATGCCAATTCATGTTCTTCTCTATCAAAGGCTGAACACCACTTAAGTTCGATCCAGTTACCAAGACTCTGAGAAGTGTTCACCCACTTGCGAGTATTCTACCCGCCAGCCACGGTTAAAACAAAGCGAAACAAGGCCAGAAAACATGTTATAGGCCCCAACGATGGCGTAAATCACCATTATGAGAATAACAACATCATAAACATGAATTATTTTGTCGTTATAGTTGTTATAAAATGCCGCCTCGGATGCTGCACTGCGACCTTTCTGCGTAATGGCGGTTTGCGTCAGAATGGTTGGTTGTGGCGAAGCGATGCTATGGCGCCACGCCTATTTGACAGAGCACTACTGCCTCACTCCATTTGAATTACCGGGTATAATCGGCGGAGTTTGATTCGGGCGTCGGCCGTTCGGAATTGCCAATTAACTTTTTTAGTGCGATTATTGCGGTCGGCATTCCAGATGGAGATTCTCGCACGTAAGGTACTTTCATCGGGGATGCGATCGGCCAAGCATTGCTTCTGCATGACGCTGAGTTCGCACTCAGCCATGTTGAGCCAACTGCCATGTTTGGGCGTATGAACCACTTCGATTTTCTGCATGATCCTTCGCGCTTCTTCCGGATCAAATGCCTCGTACAGGCTGCTCATACGGTGGGTATTGAGGTTGTCCATCACCAGTGTAATGCTAGGAACCTGCGGGTAAAGCTCATCGACCAGCATTTTCATCTGGCCAGCAAAGTCGAGCTTGGTCCTACGCGGCGTGACCGTCACGTGCCGCTGCCCAGCCAACGGTTCGCTCAGCATAAACAAATTCGCCGTACCATGGCGTACGTACTCGTAGTCGCAACGCTCCGGCTGACCGGGGGCGGCGGGGATCGGCGTGGTGATTTCCCCCACCAATTGCTTGCCCTGCTCATCGAAACATACCACGGGATACTGCGGATCATACGGACGCTTGTATACCTCCAGCACATTTTCCATGGCGCAGACAAATTCCGCGTTCTGCCGCGGGGGAATGCACCACATCTTCTGCTGCCAGGGCTTTATCTCGTTTTTTTAAGCACACGCATCACCGTCTGCGGCGAACACCGCTCGACAATCTTCAAGGCCACGGCCCGATCGGCCAGTAATTCCAACGTCCAGCGCGCCCGGCCCTCTGGCTTGGGACCACAAGCTAACGCGATGAGCTTGGCCTCCTTCTCGCCATCGAATATTTTCTCGATACTTGGACGCTTCTGCTTTTTGCGGTCCAAGGCCGCATCCAAGCCTTCCTCCACCAATCGCTGACGCAACAATTCAATGCTACGCACGCTCAGGTGGAAAGCTTGCGCCGCCGCCTCATCTTTCATCTTCGGACCCGCTGCTGATTCATCCACCGCCAGCAGAATATTGGCGTGCCTGATACGATAAGCTGTGGATTTGCCGACCCGGACGAGTTGCTCCAACCGCACCCGTTCCGCAGCGTCCAGCCGCACGATATACTTCTTCATGTCGATCCTCCTTGATCGTGGGCGAAAGGCCCCACAGAGATATCGGCACAATCATCCGATTACCCGTAATTGTGTTAGGAACGTACCACTAGGCGCGTGTGGATGGACTTTACCTCAGCGCGTCGGCCAGCGGTGCGTCACCTTTCAATTCGGTGCCTACGCAGGCACGCGGCAAGACTTTTGATAATCGCTTTTTATGTAAAAAGTCCGCCGATGCGTATGGGTTGCGTCGGCGGACTTTGGAGGGTTACGGTGACAAGTCTGTACCTGTGAAACGGCCGTTATTTCAAACTGGCCAGTACGGTTTCCTTCACATTGTTCGGTACCTGGGCGTAGCTGTGTGGCTCCATGGTGTAGCTTGCTCGGCCTTGGGTAAGTGACCGTAGATCAGTGGCATATCCAAACATGCTTGCAAGTGGTACGGTCGCATCAATCACCTGAGCGATGCCGCGATTTTCCGTATTCTCAATCATGGCTCGACGGCTGCTCAAATCGCCCTGCACCGGGCCTGCAAATTCAATCGGCGTCGTTACCTGCAATTTCATGATCGGTTCCAGTAAAACCGGCCCAGCTTTTTTAGACGCCGATTGCATGGCCAGAATACCCGCCTGCTCAAAGGCAATCTGCGAGGAGTCCACATCATGGTAGCTTCCGTCAAACAGCGATACCTTCATGTTCAGCATCGGGAAACCACCCAATACGCCTGATTTGGCCGCCTGTCGAACGCCATGCTCCACCGATGGGATATATTCTCGCGGAATCGTCCCGCCCTTGATTTCATTGACAAACAAAAGCGTATCTTCTGAATCGTCACCATCCACGGGCGTGTACGGTTCAAGTTTAATCCAGCAGTCACCATACTGGCCGCGTCCACCCGATTGCTTGACGTGTTTACCCTGTGCCTCGGCAAGCTTGGTAATGGTCTCTTTGTATGCCACTTTGGGCTTACCGACCATCACATCCACCTTCATATCGCGTTTGAGTTTGTTGGCAATAATTTCCAGATGCAATTCACCCATGCCATGGATAATCGTTTGCCCTGTTTCAGGGTCAAAATTACTCCGGAATGTCGGGTCTTCGCGCCGCAGCACAGTGAGCGCTTCACCCAGCTTGTTTTTATCATTGGCGCTCTTCGGCTCGATCGACATGCTGATGACCGGCTCAGGAAATTCCATTTTTTCCAAGATGACGGGATGATCCGGATCGCACACGGTATCGCCTGTAAGCCCGTATTTGAAACCAACAATGCCCACGATATCGCCTGCTTCAGCGAAATCGCGCTGGTGTCTTTCGGCGGCGTGCATTTCCCAGATACGTGATGCAATCTCACGTTTATCGCGTGTAGAATTAATAATTCGGGCACCCGATTCCAGCTTGCCCGAGTAAATTCGCAGATAGCTCAAATCTCCATGTTGATCGCTGACAATCTTGAACACAATTCCGCAGAATGGTTCGTTGTTGTCCGCAAGGCGAATTATTTCCTTGTTTTTGTCGCGCGGATCATGACCCACGATGGGCGGCTTATCCAGTGGGCTGGGCAGATAATATACCACTGCATTTAACAGCAGTTGTACGCCCTTATATTTCAACGCCGATCCGCACAACACTGGATTGATTGCGATGGCGCACGTCCCCTTACGCAGTGCCGCCTTGATTTCATCATTGGTAATGGGTTGTTCTGATAAATATTTTTCCATCAAAGCGTCATCACATTCGGCCGCTTTTTCAATCATGTATGCCCGCGCCTGATCTGCCTTGGCGGTGTGATCGGCAGGAATCGGTATTTCGCCCCAGGTGCGGCCTTTGGTGTCTTCTTCCCAACTGTACGCTTTCATTTCCAGCAGATCGATGACACCGGCAAAACTTTCTGACGCACCTATCGGTATCTGGATAGGCACGGGGTGCGCTCCAAGGCGATCTTTAATCGTCCGCACACAGAATTCAAAGTCCGCTCCCACCTTATCCATCTTATTGATAAAGCAAAGCCGGGGAACCTTGTATTTAGTTGCTTGCCGCCATACCGTTTCGGACTGGGCCTCCACACCCTCACGCCCGTCAAACACCGCCACCGCACCATCCAATACGCGCAGCGAGCGTTCCACCTCAACGGTGAAATCCACGTGGCCGGGGGTGTCGATCAGGTTGATGATGTATTCTTCGCCATCTGGTTTACCAAACAGGCGCCAGGGGCAGGTAGTCGCAGCCGCGGTGATGGTGATGCCACGCTGCTGCTCTTCTTCCAAGTGGTCCATCACGGCTGTGCCTTCATGCACTTCACCAATTTTGTGCGTCTTACCCGTGTAAAACAAAATGCGTTCCGAAACAGTTGTCTTGCCTGCGTCGATGTGGGCTGCGATGCCAATGTTCCGAAACCGCACTAGATCTCTAGACATAAACTAAACCCTTTATATAACCTTATCCTGATCCGACTAGATGCCTTCAAAAGCATCCATTTCAATTCCGCATCTCAGCGGTAATTCACTCCATCAACCAATAATCTGCGTGAGTGCTGGTTGGGTCTGTTTAACACCTGAACGCACCACAAGCTTACGTCGGTGACTGCCACGCGCCGGGCCGTCACAGGCCGCCATGCGGTACTTTCTCACATCTACGAGCATTTTCACGTTGTCCCTGCTACACATTCGGCGTTTACGCCCGAGGTCACCGTTTGCCAGCCCGTTCCCAGCCGCATAAGTATAGCGGCTTTCAGGCTGTGTTGGCAATCGCACATCGGGCTCGGTGTTCAAGGTTCTCGGGCGCCGCGGCTTTTACGCGCATGCCACCAACCGGCCGCCGACCTATAAAACGCGATGCGCAAACAATCCTTGGGCCTCTGATGCAATAATGAAATTCCGGCTTGACTTTCACATTTGCTGACCTATACTGAGCCGTAGAGAGCAGGATTGTGAAGCTTAGAGGGGTGTTCCCACCAAGCAAATACAGTCCACGAAGTTGTTTTTTATTATTTACCTGCGGTTCAGGTGATGGTGGATTGTCGGGCACCTGTTTGGTGTGCGACCCCGCCGGGCGGTGTTGAGCGCTGCATCCGCTTGGACAGACTCCCAGGAATTCAGCAGCCGAGTCTGTCAATATCGCGTTTCTGTTCACCCGCACCAGGCCGCCGCGTAAATTTGAAAACATTCATGCATGATGAATGGATCAAGAATCATGTCGATGCAGATGTTCAAGTCAAAAGTGTTTCGCCACCGCGCGGTTGCCGCTGCCTGCACAGCCGCCATGTTCGTTGCTGCCGGCGCTGCCACCGCTAATATTGTGCCTTCTCCTTTTAGCTTCAATTTGGTAGCTCTTGGCAATGTGGGCACGAGCGCAAGCCCAAAAACGGCCGACGTTCAAGGTACGGCTGCCATCGTCGGCAACCTCTATGGCAGCGGGTGGAGTGCAGGCGATAGCGGAACCCCAGACGGCTATTCGCTTTACGTTGGTGGATCGGCTAATTTCGCGGGCGGGTCCATTGGCACCGGTGGCATGCAGGTTGGTGGCGACCTTACTTTAAACAATTTTGGAACCAGCAGTGCCATCGTGTCTGGTGGCAGCCTTTATGGAACCAATAGCGGCACCCTTTCCGGCCAAGTGACCTTGGCCGGAACCAACCAGTCGCAACTGACTATAACAAAAGGTCACTTGAACCAAAATACGACATTCAATCCCGCGTTCAATCCAACATCTCTAGTGTCGTATTTTAACACACTTTCATCTCAATATGCCCACCTATCACCAACGGTGGTGCCGTCCAATGTGGTGAATCAATACAGTACGCTGACAATTACTGCATCTTCGCCGGGGGTGCAGGTGGTAAGCTTGGAAAGTGGCGTATTTGGCGCTCAGACATCCGTAGATGTGAAGTTTTCGGGCGGTAGCAGTAAGACCAACTATCTTATCATTAACGTGCCGGACTCGTCCCTGAACCTCAATTATCTGACTTTCAATTTCAGCGGCATCTCCGCGTCGAACGTGCTCGTCAATGCATACGATCTTAATACGCTTAAGCTCTCGGATGGCGGAAATTACAACTTGCTCGCTCCACTGGCGAACACGGATTACACTCAGGGTGCCTTCAATGGCAATCTGATTGTCGATAACCTCACGGGTGTGGGGGAGTCTGACCACGGCGATTTTTTCAATGCCCCGCCGATGGCGGTGCCGACCCCGGAACCCGGCGCAATTGGCTTGCTGGCCATTGGTGCGGTTGGTTTACTGATGCTGCGTAAACGGGCATAGGGGGCACCCGGCTTCCAATTCTGGGGCCGATTTTCTACCATGAACACGATTCATTTGCGAGCCGGTGGGTTTATCCCGCCGGTTCGCATTTGTAGCCCATAAATGCCATGGTCCCGCTCGCCCGGCCGGTCGACGACAGCCCATCGGTTCTATGCTGACCGGTCCGCGCAGGGGCCTGTCCTTGCCAGCATCTGCGATACGCTGTTATAAACATGACGTATGCGATTTTATTGGGCGGACACGCAGTTGAAAAATAGCAGCTTACTCATGTGGTTGGCAGTTGGCATTTTATCGTTGGTGGCTGCGGCGGCCAGTGAACGGGCGGCCGGTGCCGCAGCTTCGCTGCCGGTGGTGAACAACGCTGGCGAACTGTGCTTTAATCATCTTTCCGGATCCGCCATTGACCGGGAAGCCAAATCGCTGCTTTCAAAAATGACGCTGCGCGAAAAAATTAAAATGATGTCCTTCAAAGGCAGGCTGGATGTGCCCGGTATCAAGCGGCTGCACATCCCGTCGTTGGTTATGTCCGACGCGTCCGTAGGCGTACGCCGCTTCGGCACATCCATCGCCTATCCGGCATCCATTGCGCTGGCGGCAACATGGAATCGGCAACTTGCCTATCAGCAGGGGGTTGCCTTAGGTAAAGATTGCCGAGCCAGAGGAATTTACGTCATCTTTGGCCCGGGGGTCAATGTGCTTCGCGAGCCGCAGGATGGCCGCAATTTTGAATTTCTCGGCGAAGACCCGTACCTGACGTCATCCATCGCCGACCGGGACATTGAAGGCATTCAATCCCAGCGTGTTGCTGCGTGTGTAAAACATTTTGCGGGTAATGAACAGGAAACGCACCGTAAGCGGCTCAACTGCATCATCAGCAAGCGCGCTTTGGAGGAAATCTATCTACCGCCGTTCCGTTCGGCGGTTATACATGCTCATGTATGGACGATTATGGCAGCCTTCAATAAGGTCAATGGTGTCTTTTGTACGGCCAATCGGTGGCTGTTAACCACGATGCTCCGCAAGCACTGGCATTTCAAGGGCGTTGCCATGTCGGACTGGGATGCGACGCATTCCACTCTGGGTGCGCTTCTGGCCGGGCTGGATCTGGAAATGCACAGTCCTATTTATTACAACCCGCACAAAATTATTCCACTTTTAAAAGATGGCAAGATATCCATGGCGCAGTTAAATCGCCATACTTTGAGAATTTTGCGGATGATGATCGCGATGGATATGATCCGCCAGCCGCAGCTTGATAAATCTATTCCGCGCCTAGGCTTAAAACGTCTGGCTCTGGCGGAAAAAATTGAAGCACAGGGAGCGGTGCTGCTTAAAAATACCCACCACATCCTGCCGCTTAACCCTGCAGCACTGAAAACGGTTGTCGTGGTCGGCCCAATGGCTACACCGGCCGTGACCGGCGGGGGCGGCAGTTCGTATGTTCGACCGATTCAGAAACCGGTCAGCATGCTTGCCGCCGTCAAGCATGTTTTTGGCGGACACGCCCGTGTGATTGACATTCCATACCTCGGGCAGTCCTCGCATTGGTATAAGCAAAACCATTTTACATCACATGGCCGGCCTGGATTTACTGAAACGCTTAATTTGCTTACCTCATCCCACACGTCAAAGGTAGAGTCATTCTGGCGGCATTACGCAGATCCACAGCCCATTGCCGAGGTGCAATGGACCGCAAATTTCACTCCACCTCAAACCGGCTGGTATCTGCTGAAATTTTTTTCCAATACAGATGGGCGCATACGGATTAATGGTAAATTAGTGGTTGACCAATGGCGTCCGGTTCCGCTGGTGCCGTATCTCAACGGCCTGTATTTCAAGGCCGGACATCAATACCATTTCTATATCCGCTCGCTTAGGGTGGTTCCCGGCACTTTTGTGCATTTCGGCCTCCAACCCGTGCGTTATCCGCTTGTCAAGCCGGAGTATATTCACACCATTACTCACGCCAGTTGCGTCATTGCCTGCGTCGGTTTCGGTCCCCGGCTGGAGAGAGAAAATCTGGACCGCTCCTACCACCTGCCGGCCATGCAGGATGCTTACCTCACAGATGTTTCCAAACTCAATTCTCATCTGGTGGTCGTGGTGAACGCGGGGGCAGGCGTCGGTATGGAACACTGGATTAAAAATACGGCGGCGGTCCTGTACGCATGGTATCCGGGTGAAAACGGCAACCGCGCCATCGCCGATATTCTTACCGGCAAGGTTGACCCCAGCGGCCGCCTGCCGGATACCTTCAGCCGGCATTGGCGTGATGAACCGGCTTATGGACATTTTCCCGGCCACGATAACCAGGTAACTTTTGCCGAGGGCATCTTTACCGGTTACCGCTGGTTTGACCACAATCATATAAAACCATTATTTCCATTTGGTTTCGGACTTTCATATACGCATTTTGCGTTCAGTCCGCTCTCCATCACCTCTCACGGACATGGGCGAAAGCGTACCATTACCGTTGCCGTGTCAATTGCCAACACCGGCCATCGAAAAGGCGCGGAGGTTGCGCAGTTGTATATCCGTCCGCAAAACAGCAAGGTGACGCGCTGCTTTCAAACGCTCAAGGGCTTCGGACGGGTGAGTCTTTTGCCCGGGCAGACGGGCGTAGTGACCATGCATCTGGATTGGCGTGATTTTGCCTATTTCGACACCCAATTAAATCGGTGGGTTGTGCCTTCCGGTCGCTATGAAATCGCGGTCGGTGCCAGCAGTCGTGATATTAAATCGGCCGGCATGATACGCTGGTGAAAACGTAAAGCGGGTGAGGCAAATATAAATTTGCTCCGGCAGGGCTATTGGGTTTGTTGCAGGGTCCCCGCGCCTGCCTGTGTCCGCGCCCGCTATGGCACGCCTTGATCTTTGCCGTAGAGCACACCGATACCGCACATCGCGTTGCTGCTGCCTTCCGCCGTACCTTGACGGTACCGTTCCATTACCTTGATGCAGTTCTGCGTTCGCGTTGGCCCTTGGTCTTTCCCTTGCGACGGCATCCCCTGCAGACCGAAAAAAACAGCGTGATAAGAAGCAGTGACAACGGGCCGGTAAGCGCCGCCGCAGGCGAAAAACCAAAACGGCCCGAGGCGCATGGTTGCGGTTGACCGGATATCAAAGAATCGCGCTCGGTGAGTTGCTGCCCCAAATGGGCAGCGGTTGGCAAATCACCGCCTGCCAGGAAACACTAATAATTAACTGGTTGAAACGATAACCCGCTATCGGGTTGTTGTCAGAGTGTGGCAGAAGCAATTTTCCGGCACACCATCCGGGCGGCATGCCTTTTAATTGGCGTCCGCGGGCGGCTTCCTCCGCGTATCATATTCGCGAGACACGCCCTCCTCACCGTCGCTTCCGAATGCCCGCCGAAATCCATGCCTTTGCAGCGATGTTAATACTCAGTCTTTGGCAGAAACTGTCGCAGACCCACTCAACCAATAAAGGTGTGCTTGCATCGCCATCCATCCAAGGGCAGAATACATGACCGGGGCCTTCAACAAACTAGATGTGAAGCCTCAAGGATGCCGATTTCCGGCCGATGAGAAACATGCACGGTTCCGGGCGGCGTGAGTTGATGTTACGGAGTGCGCGGCGTGTCTAGGGCAGCCCCAATTTCCGGACTTTCATGTAATGTGCTGGTGCTCAATCGCCTTTACATGGCTATCAGAGTGGTGAGTGCTGCGCGGGCATTTTCATTACTCTCCCGCAGCCGGGCAGAAGTTATTTCCGTCGAAAACGGCTCCTACTTTAACTATACCATCGAGTCTTGGATTGAAATATCTCAACTTAAGGCGCAATTTGAACGCGAAACGCACGATTTTGTCCGCACCGTCCGTTGTGAAATTGCCGTGCCGCGAATCATCCGGCTGTTGGGGTACGATCGGCTTCCCAAGCAGGATGTAAAACTTAATCGCCGCAATATCTACGCCCGCGACAGCGGTACATGTCAATATTGCGGTAAGCGTTTTCCATCAAGCGAACTCTCGCTCGATCACGTTGTGCCGCGGTCGCTAGGTGGTAAAACAGTCTGGGAAAACCTGGTTTGCGCATGCGTATACTGCAACGCGAGAAAAGGTGGCCGTACCCCGCATCAAGCCAATATGCATCTCATGCGTCTGCCCGTTAAGCCCAAGCGGAACCCCGTGATCAATGTACGCCTTGGATCAGATAAATATTCTTCCTGGCAGCACTTTCTGGATCATGCCTATTGGAGCGTGGAACTCAAATAGTACCGCAGCCTCGCTGCAGCCTCGCCCTCGTCGACGCTTCTTGATGCCCGCCAAAATCCGTGCCGTCGCAGTCCCTGTTATTACTTGGACAGGCTCCTATGCCGGAGATATACGGTGTGGCCAATACTGCCTTATGCACCCGCGTTTATGGGTTTTGTCCGCAAGCCAGGCGTTGTCTTAAATCATTGGCCAATGCTGCAGCCAATTGAGACCGGTCAACTCGACGCTGGCCGGCGTCATCCAATATCCATGCACCACCGGTGTTTTCATCGATCATATCCAGCGTGTTGGCTACCATGACGTCAGCTTTGGAGGCTACGCGACTGGCCGATGCAATCTTAATTAATTCCGGTTCGGTTATCCCCGCTTCCAGCTTGAACTTGTAAACAAACCCGCGATATCCCCACTCAAACCTGAGCAGATCAACAATCTTCGGGCTTCTCTCACCGACAATCGCAATCTTTTCATAATCTGACTTGATTTTGCTGCCGCCTATCTCCTCGACGGTCCATAGGTATTGCGGTGGGGACGTACTGCCGATGCGCTGTTCGCTGCAAATTTTCACGATTTTCACCGGGCGATAATCGCTTACCGCCGCCGTCATAAACACGGCCGCCGGTTGGTCGAGTATTAAATGCTGCAATAGGCCGGCCAGCTCCGCACCGGTGGTATATGGCCGCAGTGTAAGTTTGCCCGGCGGCGGCTGCGACGTTTTGAATGACGGTACGGCGGACCTCGCCAGCAGCAAAGTCACATCTGCAAATTCACGCACCGCATCTGCGATGGCCATGCCTGTCCGGCCGGTAAATGGATTGCCCCATGATCGCACGGCGTCAATGGGTTCGCTGGCACCCCCGGCGGTAATAATAACCTGTGGAAAATGAGTCATGAATCCATTTTAACCGCAGCTTGATGAGCATGGTGCGAACGGCCAGTGTGCCACCTAGTGCTCTGTCACGCCTACCAATTAGGATTGATTGGCCGCAAACGCCCCAAC
>DZDI01000302.1 GCA_022730455.1 Phycisphaera mikurensis
ATCACTGCGGCTGATGGTTTCTGTCACGCTTCCTGACCTCTGATGTTGTTGGGACGCTTCTGGTGAGTTCCGTGGCGACATGATAGCGGGAAATGGGCGTGCGGGATAAGTGGGGATTGGTGGTTGGTTTTGGCCGGAAGCGATTACAGCCAAGCTCAACGACATTGCAGGACAATGGCTCGGGTTGATGAGGGGCTTTTGCTGGTGCGTGGCTTTTAACGCCGTTTATCTACAGCCCCGTAGAACGATGAATCAACGCAAAATACCAGCGATAGGGCAGGCAGCGCAGAAACTTGAGCTTGCGGGTAAAGGCGCGGGGGAAGTGAATTTCAAACGCGCTGCTTTCCATACCCGCCAAAATTTCCGTAGCTGCCTGTTCGGGGCTGATTAAATTGGGCATGGGAAAGTCGTTGTGCGCGGTCAGGGGCGTTGCAACAAAACCGGGATGAATGACCTGAACCTTGATCCCCTTGGCTTCCAGATCCAGATGCAGGACTTCGGCGAAATGGGTCAGCGCCGCTTTGCTGGGTCCGTAATATAAAGACTGGGGTAAACCGCGCAGACCAGCAACACTGGAGGTCAGGACGATCTGCCCCTGTCCGGCCGCGAGCCAATCGGCAAGTACCGTATGTACAGCATCTACCGCGCCCAGATAATTGGTGCTGATGGCCTGACGGGCCTGGTCCGGGTTGAGTTCCCAGCTCCGTGCAGCCTGATAGGTGCCGGCAAGAAACAGAAGCACATCCAGACCGCCCCATTGTTCGCGAATATCTGTATAGGCTTTGTGTAGTTCATCCAGAGTCGTCACATCGGCGGGGCAAACCAGGCTGTTATCGTTACCCAGCTTCGCGGCCAAGTCCGCAAGCTTGGCTGGATTGCGCGCCGTCAGCGCCAGCCGGGCACCTTGGGCATTCAGTGCTGCGGCGCAGGCAGCACCGATTCCCGTACTGGCCCCGATCAACCAGCAACGTTTACCCTGCCAATAGGACTTATCGCTCATACGGGCACCGGATCGCCCACGCGCGGTAACTGCAGCATGGCTTTACGATTTTCTTGCGTATCCGCCAAGCGATGGATTTCTATACTCACGTCACCCACAAAAAAGCCTAAAAAACGCATTTTGCTGCGGTTAACAACATGATCTTTATCAATCAAATACATCCAGTCATCCACACGCAAATTGAAAAACCGTTTACCCACTGGTTGTCTTACCGTATACCGCCAGCGCATGGCAAATCCTTCAGTTTCTCCCTGAGCAAGCCCCACAATATCCCCTGCAGAACCTTGTGCAGTTGCGGTAAATTTATGGTCACCAGTCACCTGCAATTGCCATAAACGTTCAGCTTGACTGGCCTTACCGTCATTATCCAGAAACAGAAATTTTTCACTCAGGGAACCAACAGAATCTGTCTGCCACGTCCCCAATAAATACATGATAAAGCGATTGACCACCTTCCCCGAGCGGTCTTGGAAAACTCCCGTAGCCACCGCAGGACCATTGAAAAATTGATTGATATGAAATACCGGAAGTGATGATTCGTATTGTTTCATAGCGCGCCTGTCACTGGAATTTGTGAATACTATTTAAACATCT
>DZDI01000131.1 GCA_022730455.1 Phycisphaera mikurensis
TGCTTACTGGCCAAGGCATCGCCATTGGAGCCACCCCGGGCAAGCCCGGGGCTATGTATTCTGCCGCACGAAACACGACAGAGGTAGGCGAGACGCCTGCGGTACCGACGATTTGCACCGCCCAAAGCGGAGGTTTACTCCGGCAGAAATATCCCGCTGGGAAATGCGCGCCGGGGCGGGTCCTCCCGGAAATGCGCCAGCACGTTAGAATACAACCATGTTTATCGACGAAGCGGTGATCGTGGTTAAGGCAGGGCGGGGTGGAAGCGGCTGTGTATCAATGCGCCGCGAAAAGTACGTGCCTCATGGTGGGCCCGATGGTGGTGACGGAGGCGATGGCGGCAGCGTTTATCTGCAGGCCGCCGCCGGTGTCGACACCTTGCTGGATATGGTGGGTCGCCATCACTGGAGTGCTGAGGATGGAAATGCTGGGCAAGGTAAGAAAAAAGCCGGTCGCGATGGCTTAGATCTCACCATCCGCGTGCCTCCGGGGACACTGGTGTACGACAACCAGACGGGTTTGCTGCTGGCGGATATGATACCCGCCGGCCGCCAGGTGTGTATTGCCAAAGGAGGACGTGGCGGCTACGGAAATTACCATTTCACCACCTCCATCCGCCAAGCCCCGGATTTTGCCCAGCCTGGATTGCCCGGCGAAACACGTGAACTGAAATTTCAACTTCGGCTTATTGCCGACATCGGCCTGATTGGCAAGCCCAATGCGGGTAAGTCAACTTTGCTCTCGCGGCTTTCGGCTGCGCGCCCCAAAATTGCAGATTACCCCTTCACTACACTTGTGCCGCAACTGGGCATTGCAGAATTGGATATGGAACGGCGGTTGGTCCTGGCCGACATTCCCGGCCTTATTGGCGGAGCGTCAGACGGCGCCGGTCTAGGGCTGGAGTTTTTGCGGCATATTGAGCGTACGCGAATCCTAGTCCACCTCCTGGATATCTTACCGCTTGATGGGCAGTCCCCATCTGACGCGTATCAGGCCATCCGGAAGGAACTTTTCAATTACAGCCCCAAGCTGGCCGCTAAACCGGAAATATTAGTGGCCAACAAAATGGACCTTACGGGTGCTGCCGAGGCGCTCGCGGACCTGCGGCAAGCCATGCCGGGACGGCAGATTTATGCTATCAGCGCAGTGGCGGGCACGGGACTGCGGCCGCTGCTGGAAGCACTTTGGACGGCGGCTGATAAGTCGCCCGGCGGTGAGGTCTTTGTCGATCAACCCATCCCGGTCGAGCCGCCGCCAGCCGACGTGCACACTCTGTCTCGTGCCGATGCATCCGCCGTTGAACCGGATCCGGACGATCAGGCCTTGCTGGATGAAATCCGCGCCATGCAGGCGGATGATATTCGAAAAGGGCGGTTTTATCGCCGCGGAAAAAAATAATAATATATTATATTTAAGGTATTATCCCCCATGAGCATTCTAGCTGTTGATATTGGCAATTCACGCATCGGCCTGGGCATCTATGAGGATGGCAAAGCCAGAGATGCCGCTGTCCGCATTGCCTCGGCGGACATGGCCAGTCAGTTGCCGCAAGCCATTCGTGAATTGCTGGATCGCCATTCGAGCCCGATCGAGCATGCCGCCATTGCGTCGGTGGTGCCCTCCGCGATTGAGCCGACCGTCAGAGAGATACGCAGCGCACTGGGTATGGAGGCGCAGATTGTCGGGCGCGATGTTCCCATTCCCGTTGAAACGCGTCTTAAGGATTCATCAGGCGTCGGAGTTGATCGTCTGCTTGGCGCCTTAACCGCCTACGTGAATACCCAAACGCCCTGTGCCGTAGTGAGTTGCGGAACAGCTCTGGTGGTAGATTGCATTGATGCCGAGGGTGTGTTTCGTGGTGGAGCCATTGCGCCGGGACTGGCGATGGCGGCCGAGTGTCTCCACGCCCGCACGGCGCAGCTTCCTGTTGCCGATCTGGTGCCACCCGCCGGCCCATTGGGGCTGAATACCATGGAGGCCTTAAACTTGGGTCTGTACGCCCAAATGCAGGGTGCCGTTCGTCATCTGCTGGAGCTTTACGCCGATGTGCTGGGGGTCTGGCCGCATGTGGTGGCTACCGGTGGCGACGCACAGCGCATCTTGGGCCAGAGTGAACTGGTAGATTCTCTTGTCCCTGATCTGGTACTTCAAGGCATCGCGCTGGTTTGCCAATACCAATCTCAGGCCGAGTAAGGTGGCATAGGTGGGCAGACTCGCTAAACGTACGGGCACAAGGCGTGTGCGAAAGGCAGCCGTTGTGGCGAGCAGGCGTTTTCCGCACATGGCTTGGCCGTTCCAGACATACCTTCTCAGTGAACCCGGCTATTCATCACCCTGGGCAAAATGGTCAGGTTGCTGACTGCACTACCGCGTGAGGGGCACTCTCCGCTAATATACCGGTGAGTTTGAAGGCATTTGGCCATGATTGATCCGGAGAAACCACGATGGCTACACACTCGGGTGCGCGTAAAAAAGCTACCATGAAAAGCGGTAACGCGGCAGCGCCGGCGAATCCGGCGGCATCTGACCCGATTTCGACGCCGCCAGCCGGGCCGACAATGGGCCTGCCTTTTGAACAGCCCATCATTAAACTCGAGCGGCAGATTCAAGAACTGGTGGTGTTGCAGGAACAAAAAGGTGTCGATTACAGTCATGAAATCACCAAGTTGCGCGAAAACCTCGTCAGTCTGATTAAGAAAATCTACGATAATCTCTCGGCTTGGGAAACGGTGCAGGTGGCACGGCATCCCAGCCGTCCGCAAACGCGCGACTACATTGACATGATCATCAAGGATTTTGAAGAACTTCACGGCGATCGCCGCTATGGCGATGATAAAGCCATCATCACCGGCACGGGCCGCATTGGATCGCAGAAGATTATGCTCATTGGGCAGCAAAAAGGACGCGACACTAAAGAAAAAATAGCCTGCAATTTTGGTTGTGCCCATCCCGAGGGATACCGCAAGGCGTTGCTCAAAATGCAGTTTGCCGCCAAATTTGGTCTCCCAGTTGTGGCACTTATTGACACGCCCGGCGCCTACCCCGGGTTGGGATCAGAGGAACGGGGCGTGGCGGAAGCCATTGCGGTAAACCTCCGAGAAATGTCGGTGCTGCCTACACCAATTATTTGTATTGTGATTGGCGAGGGGGCGTCGGGCGGTGCGTTGGGCATCGGTGTGGGTGATCGTCTGGCCATGATGCAATATGCGTGGTACAGCGTTATCTCGCCGGAAGGGTGCAGCGGAATACTCTGGAAAGGTTCAGCCAATGCACCGGAAGCGGCCGAGGCGCTCAAGCTCACCAGCAATCATCTGCGTCAAATGGGTGTCATTGATGATGTGCTTCGCGAGCCACTCGGCGGGGCGCATCGCAACCGCCGCGCTGCCGCCGATGCATTGGAACGCTATATCGAACATACGCTGCGCGAGCTTAAAAGCATGGCAGTGACGCAATTGCTTGATCAGCGCTACACCAAAATTCGCCAATATGGACTTGGAGCGCTGACCGCGACGTGAGGACACTGAATATCCGGCGCGCACACGCATCATGCACCATTGCCGCCGCTGAATGCTATACATTGGCGACCGGTGATTAAATACGTCATCATTGATCAATCAGGAGATGGTAAAATAATGCTCAGCAAGGCGCAACTCGCACAGCGGATTAAACAGGTTGCCTATCTGGAAGGTGATTTTACGTTGCGGTCAGGACGGAAGTCCAAATATTATCTGGACAAATATTTATTTGAGACGCAGCCGGACATTCTTGAATCACTTGGTGCATTGATGGCTGGGTGCCGGTCCGCCGATGTGGTACGCATCGCTGGCGCGGAGCTTGGGGGCGTGGCCTTGGCCGCCGCCACCGCCCTAGCCGCAAAACTGCCTTTTTTTATCGTACGCAATCAAAAGAAAGATTACGGCACCAGTAAACTCATTGAGGGTGCTCTCGCAGCCGGTGAGAATGTTTTGCTGGTTGAGGATATCGCTACCACGGGCGGACAGGTGCTGGAGGCGGCCAAGGTCATTACCGCCGCCGGGGCTAGGGTGGACCGCATCGTTGCGGTGATCGATCGTCAGGAAGGCGCCCGTGAAAATATTGAAGCAGCCGGGTTTATATTTGAATCCATCCTTACCCGCCACGATCTGGGGATATAGATGACCGAATCGTCCCCAACGCCGCGTCACCACCGTCATCCGGTGCGCCGCGTGGTTCTTTCGCTGATCAAATGGTCCATTGCCATTATTGGCCTCTGGTATGTGATATCGCACATCCATTGGCACGATCGCGTCACCATCAAAGCGGGAGCTGTGGTACGGAATGTCACATTTACCAAGGCTACGCCGATTCGCCTAGTGGCGGTACGGCATCATGTTTATATATTGGATTTCAGCTATAAACCCGTCACTGTCCGCCTGCCCAATGGTAAAATCATCCACACTTGGCCCGTGCAGCACCCCATTGATTTTCCACCCACTCTGGGCCTGCCGGGCAGCTATCTGGTGCGATCGCATGGTGCACCGGTCATACAGCTCGGTTTTGTCAGCCTCATTGCGCACAGCAAACCGGTGCCGCTGTTTTTTGCGTTCGCATTGCTGGGTATCCCATTTTTGATTACGGCTTGGCGCTGGCAGCGGCTGCTGCATGTGTGCGAACTGAATTTGCCCTACCGCCGCTGCCTTACCCTTACTTTTCTTGGCCAGTTTTATTCCACTTTTCTTCCAGGCACTACCAGTGGCGACATTGTCAAAATTGTCTATACCGGCAAGCTCACCGGCCAAAAAACCAAAAGTGCCATAACCGTAATCCTCGACCGCTTTATTGGACTTGTCGGCCTGATTATTGTCGGTTTCACGGCCGCTGTTGTAGAACTCATCATCACCAGAGATTCCAAAGGCCATAATGCCGATCCCGTTCTGCTGCACGTGGTGATGCTGACGGGTGCCATGCTGGCGGTGACCGCCATCGGCGGCGGGGTGTATTTTTCACGTCGGGTGCGCAAGGCGGTGGGTTTGGATTATTTAATAGATAAGCTGCCCTTGCCGGAATTTCTCAAGCATGCCGACCGCACCCTTGCGGCCTATCGCGGGCATGTGGGGGTGGTCGTGCTGGCACTGGTGGCAAGCGTCATATCACAGGCGGTGTTGCCGATAGCCGGGTTTTTGGCCGGGCAGGCATTTGGGATGCATGATCCATTGGGTTATTACATGGCCTACATTCCGCTGGCAGTGCTCGCCGCAAGCATTCCTATTTTTCCGCCGCAGGGAATCGGCGTGATGGACTGGATCATCCTGCACTTTTTTGTCACGCGCGGAACCAACACGGTGAGCCAGGCGTTTGCATTGACACAGGCCATCCGCTTTCTGCCGATTATCTGGAATCTGGTCGGGGCGTGGTGGGTGATTCGTGGAGATTATTCTCGTCCGCACGTTGAAGACCTGGATGAATTAACGCAAGGTGATCCCGGCACCACAGAGGCGCCTGCGTCTTCCGCAGCGTGCGCGATTCGTCCGGCACCGTGAACCAGCGCCCTGCACCGCAGACATCCTGTCTGCACCCCAAGCCGGATCTTTTATTCACCGCGGAGGGCGCAAAGAAACGCCAGGTAAAAAAATATTTTAGCGTGACACATATAAACCTGTTATCACGTCATCGGCCAAACACCCATGTTTAGCCGCCGGGCTTGTACCGGCGCGTTAAAAAACGGTGCCATCGCATGCCAATAAATGCCAGGATGATATTCCGTCCCCGCCCGCATTTGTTCCAAATCGGGATGAACCAAAATAATCCACCAGGCGCCATAATTCCTTGCACATCCCACCCCCGGCACGTTACGTTGCCGATTTCTGATTCCAGTTTTGAGGCCGACCGATGGTCGCGTGCGATGAAAATGAGTTTGCTTTTACCACCGGCACGCAGCCGCTGGTGAACAATTTGTATCAGGGCATGACGCTCGATGCGGTAACCGGTTTGTATTACGAACGCTACCGCGATGACAGCCCCACCCTTGGCCGCTCCAACAATTATCGGAGGTCAATAAGATGGGTTTCGTCTGTCCTGTCTGCGGATATTCAGATTTGAAGAGGTTACACCGCCGACAAGTCGGCGGCTATTTGGGGGATGGTGGGGTTATCCAATTAAATGGGGCCGTTAATGGCCCGCGGGCGCGTGAGGCATTCGGGTTATGCTCACACCGTGGCTGGTACAGTGCTCGGTTCCTGACCCACTGTAACTCCATATGCACCCGGAGGCTTGAAGCGGGCGGCCAAAATCGCCCCCACCAAAATGAATGAACACCAGATCACCACGTCGGCGCAGTTGGTATAATGGCGACCTTCTCGAGAAAATATTTGTGCCAATCCCGATGTCAGAGGCATCAGGAGTGCCACGGCTAATAGTCCCCACCATGCGATTTTCTGGCTGCGACGCGAGGCAATTTTATCGGATGCAATCATCCCCACCGCCATAAGCGCAAAGATCAAGGTGACGTAATGGGGAACCCAGGTGCGCGGCGACGCCCAGAGCATAAACGCGCCGATACACGCGATTTCAAGGGGATATCGTCGAGAATAAAAATCGCGCACGGGTTTGCGAGCCCAGATGATGCCAGCAAGGGCAATCACGCCGAGGATGACCCGGCTGGCTATGTGCACCAGTCTGGGCGGAAAGGTTGCAATATTGGCGTAATGCCGCACCACATGGCCATGTGTAAATGACTTCCAGGCCGCTGCGTGCGACAAGAACCGCGACATCAGTTCCGGTATGGATTCTCCATTGGCAAATTTAATGGCACCGTGCAGGATATAGGGTTTGATCATGATGCCCGTCCATTGGTGCATCCAAAGGAGATTTTGACCAAAACCGAAAAATATTCCCGGCACGATAAATAACCACAGAGCCGAACCAATGACAATAAAGGCCGATAGCAGCCAGCGCCTCCGGAAGAGAAAATAGGCGAGAAAGGCCAGAGGCGTCACCTTGATGCAAATGGCCATGGCGACGAAAAGGCCCGCGAGAATCTGACTGCGTTTATTGGAATCCTGGGCGAACCAAAGGCCGAGTGTCAGCGGCAAGAGCATCAGCAGATTCATCTGGCCTTCCTGGATATCGCCAATAACAGGAAACAGCCACCCTGCAATGATTAAGGCAATGGCGAGAGGCTCGATGGGGCCGGACGATCGTTTAATAATGGAATAGGCCAGAAAAAAAA
>DZDI01000024.1 GCA_022730455.1 Phycisphaera mikurensis
ATAACTGTCGCGGATTTTGTAAAATTGTTCCAATAATTCCCGTTGTGCTATGCCGTAGCCAAAACGCATGCCCGCCAAGCCATAACCCTTCGACATGGAGCGCAGCAGAACCAGATTGGCATATTTTTTCACCAGCGGCAGTGCGCTTTGCGGCGCAAAATCAACGTAGGCCTCATCAACAAGCACCACGCCACTGAAAGATTTAATAATGCGTTCAAGTGTGCCGAGGTCGATCAACGTACCGGACGGCGCATTGGGGTTGACAATCACCAGCAAGCGGGCGTTGAGAGAATATATTTCCTCCGGTACACACCACCGTGAATCATCCATGCGGTAAGGTAAGGATTCTGCCATGGCCCCCACCCCTGCCGCCAGCACAGGATACAGCGAATAGCTTGGGTCCAGATAGGCCACCCGGTCGCCCGGCCGCAGGCATGCACGAAAGACAATGGATAAAAGTTCATCTCCCCCGTTGGTCGCCATGATTTCATTGGCCGGTAGGCCGTGTACCCGAGCGGCCGCTTCACGAAACATTTTTGCATCGGGCGATGGGTACCGGCGCAATTGTTCATCGGTGATTTTGGCAATAGCGTCACGTACCCGTGGTGAGGGCGGGTACGGATTTTCGTTGGTATTGAGTTTGATGATCGAAAGCGATTCGGGCTGCTCACCGGGCGTGTAGCCGGCCATCTGCTGGACATTGATACTGACTAGACTCATGGCTCGTTTGTGCACCTGTCAACAACAAACTGGTGTTTCACCGCGGGTACATTGTAATCGATAGTTCCGATGCTGCCGACGGACGCCATACAGCGCGAGGGATACATCCACGCATGCGGATGGTTGGCCACCATCCTTGACCGTATGGCGGTAATTACCTAGCATAACCCACGCTGGGCTGAGATTGTCTTAGGCTGGTTGATCGGTCGGTAGTTCTTAGATTCGGGAAGGGATCAGCAGTTCCTTATGGAAAAGAAAACAGTTGATGCATTGGCGGTCAGCGGAAAAAAGGTGCTGGTGCGGGTGGATTTTAATGTTCCTCTTGATGAATATCTGGCGATTACGGATGACCGGCGTATTATCGCGGCATTGCCGACGATCCGAAGCATAATCAGTCGAGGCGGCATCGCCATATTGATGAGTCACTTAGGGCGGCCAAAGGGTGGGCCGGAAGCCCGATATTCCCTCAAGCCCGCAGCCGAACATCTGGCCAAGCTGCTCGGCCAGCCCGTGCGGCTTGCACCGGACTGCGTAGGGGAGCAAGTGCGTCACATGGTGTCGGCCCTGAAGCCGGGTGATGTACTCGTGCTTGAAAACACGCGATTTCATAAAGGCGAGGAGAAAAACGATCCTCAATTGGCCGACGAATTGGCGGCGTTGGGCGATCTATATGTGAATGACGCCTTTGGTACCGCCCACCGGAAGCATGCTTCCACCTACGGCGTACCAGAAAAATTAGGGGCGGGACGACGTGCGATTGGTTTGCTGATTCAAAAGGAGCTCCAATTTTTGGGCCAATCGCTGGAACATCCGCAACACCCGTTTATTGCTATTTTGGGTGGAGCAAAGGTATCGGACAAAATTGCGGTAATCGAAAACCTCCTCACCAAGGCGGATCATGTGCTGATTGGTGGTGCGATGGCCTACACCTTTTTCATGGCCCAAGGGAAAAAAGTGGGCAATTCGCTTTGTGAAAAAGACAAGGTACCCCTTGCGAAAAGCCTGCTTGAAAAGGCGGGCGGCAAGCTGGTTCTGCCCACCGACACCGTGGTGGCGACGGAAATGACCGACCAAGCCAAAACCAGCGTGGTATCCGGCGATATTCCTGACGGCATGGAGGGATTTGATATTGGCCCGGCTACGGCCAAGCATTACGCCGCGCTGATTTCAACCGCCAGGACAGTGGTGTGGAACGGCCCCATGGGCGTGTTTGAGAAAAAACCGTTCCAGAATGGCACGCGAGTGGTTGCTGAATCGATGGCGGGTGTTACGGCACATGGTGCCACAACCATCATTGGCGGTGGCGATTCAGCGGCAGCCATTGAGGAATTTGGACTGGCGGATAAGGTATCACATGTATCGACGGGCGGCGGCGCGAGTCTGGAATTTTTAGAAGGCAAAGGATTTCCATGCCTGGATTTGCTGGATAACGCCTGAATGGGATTGGCCACCACATGAAAAACAACGTATTCCTTAGACCTCCGCATTTGCCGCTGGTCGCACCGTCGGTGTTGGCGGCCGATTTTGGCCGCATTTCAGAAGAGATCATCGATGCAGAGCGTTGCGGGGCAGACCTGTTTCACATTGACATCATGGATGGGCATTTCGTACCCAACCTGACCATGGGGCCGGATATGGTACAGGCGATAGGCCGATCAACCACTTTGATGCAGGATGTGCATTTGATGGTGGAACATCCGCAGGATTTTATAAAGCCGTTCTTGGATGCGGGTGCCGGCAGCTTGACGTTCCACATCGAAGCACCGGGTTTGAAGGAATTTGGTGCGTTGGATTTGATCGATCGCATTCACGACGGTGGCGCCACGGCGGGCATCGCACTGAACCCCGAAACGCCTGTGCATGCGGTGGAAGCGGTGTTGAACCAAGTCGATTTGATCCTGATTATGAGCGTACATCCCGGGTTTACCGGTCAAACATTTATGTCAGAGGTGTTGGAAAAAGTCCGCTGGTTCCGCAACAAGCTCAATCCTACGCAGCGATTGGAAATCGATGGCGGTATTTCCATTCGCACTGCCCACGAGGCGCTGGAGGCGGGAGCCGATGTCCTCGTGGCGGGGGCGGCCGTATTTCGGGCGTCGGACCGAAGGGGAACTATCGCTAATTTGCGCGGCGATTACCCGCGTTAATTCCAAGTCGGTGTGGGCTTAATTTTTGAGCCTGCGTGTCTCAATCATAAGGAAATTGAATTCATGTCGATGTTAGCAGGAAAAAAGGCCTTTGTTTTCGGCGTACTCAATGAATATTCCATCGGGTGGCATATCTCGCAGCAGTTACACCAGGCAGGCTGCCAACTGGCGTTTTCCCACTTGCCGGGTGAAAAAATTGAACGCCGTGTTGTCAAGGCCGTTGAACCGTTCAAGCCGGCGTTTTTAGCACCCTGTGATGTCAGCAAAGATGAAGACATTGTGTCGGCATTTGCCAAAGCCAGGGAACAATTTGGCACGTTTGACTATCTCATTCATTCACTGGCGTTTGCACCTGCCGAGGCGTTGCATAACCCTTTTTTGGAAACCAGCCGGGCGGCCTGGAATACCGCGTTGGACATCAGCGCTTATTCGCTTCTGGCGCTGGCGCGGGAATCGCTTCCCCTGATGAACCCGGGTGGGTCCATCATCACAATGAGTTATCTCGGTGCGGAAAAGTTCATCCCCATGTACAACGTTATGGCCGTCGCCAAGGCGGCATTGGAGTGCACCGTTCGCTATCTGGCGGCAGAAATGGGACGTCATGAAAAGCAGATACGGGTCAACGCCATCAGCGCGGGTGCCATTAAAACCATGGCGGCCCGTGGCATTGGCGATATTGATAAGATGATGGTGCACTATACGGAAAAAGCACCGCTGAAATGGAACTCCGACGACGCCGCTACCCATGTAGGCCGCACCGCCCTTTATTTATGCAGCGACCTGTCATCGGGCGTTACCGGCGAGACGATTTATGTCGATGGCGGTTATAACATTGTGGGATGGTGATCAGCGGCACAACGATTTCCGGCGGAGCAGACGCAGCCGATGAGGCAGCGCAGCGCCTGCGACTTGGGCAGGTGGTGGCGGTGCCCACTGAAACAGTCTATGGCTTGGCCGCCGACGCAACGAATGCAAATGCCGTTGCGTCCATTTTTGCCATCAAGGGTCGGCCACAAAACAATCCTCTCATCACTCATGTTTTATCAATCGGCGACGCGAGGCGTCTAACGGGCGCTTGGCCGGAGAGCGCGGAGATATTGGCGGCTGCATTTTGGCCCGGCCCGTTGACGATGGTTCTCTCATCCGCCGGTCAGGTGGCGGCCGCCGTTTCAGCCGGTTTACCAACTATCGGTGTACGTGTGCCATCTCATCCGATGATGCGTGCTATACTGGCCAAGTCAGAATTGCCGTTGGCCGCCCCCAGCGCCAATCAATCCGGCCACGTATCCCCCACTACACCCCGGCATGTGCTTGCCGATCTCAATGGGTGCATTGATTTAATTGTGGATGGTGGGCCGTGCGCCATCGGCATTGAATCCACCGTAGCGGGGTTTCACGGTGAGCAGCCCGTGATTTTCCGTCCGGGCATCATCACCGCCGAGGATATCGACCAGGCACTGCGCCGCGCGGGAGTGAATCTATCGCCCACGCCCATCTTTGTTGCCGCCGAATCTAATACTTTGCCCAGTCCCGGCATGCTGAGCCGGCATTACGCACCCGACCGCCCCACTTATCTGTTCCTGCGGTCGGCCATGCATCAACTTGTAAACCTATTTACATCGACATCTCGCAGCGAGCGCATGGGCGTCATTAGCTTTGGCTCACTGCCAGATAGGCTGTTGAACGCGGAAGTGATCACGTTGCCGGCTGATCTTTATCATGCGACTGGGGGCCTGTACTCTGCGATGCGGCAACTGGATCGGCCTGAGATATCGGCTATTTTTATTGAATTGCCAGGCGGTGACCAGCTATCAGCCGCGGGTATAGGCGCCGACACCGAGCCGAAGGATCATCACATCACACGACTCTCGGGCATGGCACGCGTGCTGGCAGACCGGTTATCCCGTGCGGCATTACCTTGGCCGAAGGTGCGACCATGATGCTGGATCAACGCGGCACACTGACCATATCGAGCGAAAACTTTCTGCATAATCTCAACTATTTTCAGAGTTTAATCCCTGCCGGCTCGCAATTGTCGGCCGTTGTTAAAGCCAATGCCTATGGCCACGGTCTGGAGCATATTCTCCAGTTGCTTACAAGATATGGCGTGCAGTGGTGCAGCGTGTTTTCTCTGGTAGAAGCGGCGGCGGTGCTGGAGACCGCACCAATGATGCATGTGCACGTACTGTGCCCTGTGAGTTTCAGCGGGTCAACAGCACCCGATTCGCGTCCATCACCATCGCCCGACCTTCTGGCCCGTGCCGCCACGCAACAGGTGCATCTGACGCTTCAGGACATCCCCAATGCCGAATTATTAAATTCAGCCGGCCGTACATTGGGGCGGCGCATCCTGGTGCAGATTCAGATTGATGTGGGGCTTACCCGGCAGGGGTGCACGCCGGACGAATTTCCTTCTCTCTTGAAGGCCATCCGCGACATGGACCATCTGCAGCTTACGGCCGTATTTGCCCATTTTTCGCATGGCGAAGCACCGGATAACCCCATCAGCCAAAACCAATATGAAACGTTCCTGCATTTGGCCCGTCCGCTACGGAAGAATGGCGTTTTAACGCACATACATAATTCGGGCGGTGCGGTTCGGAACATCCCCATTGATGTTGATCTGGTGCGCATCGGCATCGGTCTTTACGGCTTGCAGCCGAGCCTTGATTATCCCATCCAGGAGCTTCAACCTATCGCTGAATTGACGGCCCCTGTGGTCACGGTGCATAATCGCCCCGCAGGAACTGGCGTGGGTTATGGACACCAGTTCGTCACCCGGCGTGATACGCAGATTGCCATCCTTCCGGTCGGCTATGCCGACGGATACCGACGCGAATTGGGTGGATCGGCCATCGCAATCATCAACCAACAACGCTATCCCATTGTGGGGCGTATCAGTATGGATCAGATGGCGGTGGATGTTACCGAAGGTAAGGTACAGGTGGGGGATAGCGCGACGGTGATCAGTTCCGACGCCCAATCGGATATCTCAATGGATCACTTGGCGCAGCAATGCCGTACCATAGGATATGAATTGGCAACCGGATTGGGCCACCGCATAGCGAGGATATTACGATGAAGCCGATCTTTTTTGTTACCAAGCCCATACCTGACATTGGAATGAACATGCTGCGCGCCAAGGGCGACGTGCGTATCAGTCAAACGTCTGGCTTGCCATCCGATCAGGAAATCGCCGCCGCGGCAGCCGATTGCTGCGGCCTGCTGATTACCCCCGCAGACCAGATCACCAAGACGACGCTGGACCAACTGCCATACCTCAAGGCCATCAGCACGTTCAGCGTTGGGTTTAACCATATCGATATTGCCGAATGCACCCGCCGCGGCATCGGCGTAGGTCATACGCCGGATGTACTGACCGCCGCAACGGCCGAACTGGCCATGGCGCTCATTCTGGCAGTGGCACGCCGGGTGGTTGAGGGCGACCGCCTGATTCGCGATCGCCGCTGGCATGGATGGGCACCTACGGATTTTCTTGGTTCACCCGTCACCGGCAAGACATTGGGAATAGTTGGTGCCGGGCGTATCGGCGGCTGTGTCGCCAAAATGGCTCATGGATTTGATATGCCAATTCTCTACACCGCTCGCACTGCCAAGCCGGAACTGGAACGTGATTTTAAGGCGCAGCGCGTGGAATTGGCCGATCTCCTGCAACGTGCCGATTTTGTCTCCATCCACGCCCCACTCACCGATGAAACCCGCCACATGATCGGTTGCCCGCAATTGCAGATGATGCGCCCGACAGCGTTTTTAATTAATACGTCCCGCGGCTCCCTCGTTGACGAAGCCGCCTTGGTCACCGCACTGAAAGATGGAATAATCGCCGGCTGCGGACTGGACGTGTACGAACGTGAACCTCAATTAACCCCCGGACTGGCTGATTTTCCCAACGTGGTACTGCTGCCGCACGTTGGCAGTGCAACCCTGGAAACCCGGGGGGAAATGGCCGTCATGGCGGCCGAAAATCTGCTTGCAGCAGCGGACGGCAAACGACCGCCCCACTGCATCAACCCGCAGATATATTCGTAGGCTTCCGCTGTTCCGCACGCGGGCAAAAGAACAGGGCCGCGATGTGCCGAAAACACCCCGGATAGACGGCGTCGGGCGGCGTCAGATAGTTGCGGCCTTTGCACCTCTGCACCGGCCCGCCATCTTTGGCCATGGGCATTTGCGCCAGTGAGATCGCGGTAATATTTGCGTGCCGGTGAGCTTAGACCACCGGTTGGTTTTTGCACCGCGACCCGCTCGATTACAGTCGCCACCACATATCGCCGCTGCATATCTGGTAGCGCAAAGTAGTGGTACAGCGGCATCGCTTGCGCCCCAATTTTACGCTATCATAACTGTATGATTTACCTGGATAACAACGCTACCACGGCCATGGCACCAGCGGTTTTCGACGCCATGGAACCCTATTTGCGTGAAAGCTATGGCAATCCATCCAGCACGCATCCGCTTGGCCAGCATGCACGACAGGCGATGGAAGAAGCCCGTTACAGCGTGGCGAATTTAGTGGGTTGTCATACCTCTGAAATCATCTTTACCAGCGGGGGTACCGAGGCCGACAATGCCGCCATCTGCGGTGTACTGCTGTCCCGACCGGATAAACATACCGTCATCACCAGCAGTGTGGAACACAGTGCCGTCCGTGAAACGCTTCATGTATGGAGCAAGCGCGGTATCCGCGTGATCGAGATACCGGTCGATCTGGGTGGCCATCTGGATATGAACCGACTAGCCGACGCGATGGGCGACCCTGATATCGCGCTGGCGTCAATCATGTGGGCCAATAATGAAACCGGTGTGTTATTTGATATTCCGCAGATCGCCGCCCTATGCCGCGATCACCGTGTACCCTTGCATGTGGACGCCGTGCAAGCCGCGGGCAAAGTCACATTGGCGGTAAGCCGCCTTCCCATCGATCTTCTATCGATCAGTGCCCATAAATTTCATGGTCCCAAAGGGGTTGGTGCCCTTTATGTTCGCCGCAACACACGATGGATGCCCACCATTACAGGTGGCCCGCAGGAACGCGACCGCCGGGGCGGTACTGAAAATGTGCCCGGTATTGTCGGTATGGGGAAAGCGGCGCAATTGGCACTTGAAAAACTGCAAAACCCGGCGAATGACCAGTATCTGCGTCAATTGCGTGATATGCTTGAAGCTAGAATCCTCAGTACCATCCCTGATACCCATATTAATGGCGACCGCGCCTGCCGCCTTACCAACACCAGCAATATTGGTTTTACTTCAATCGAGGCCGAAGCCATCTTGCTGCTGCTGGCCCAGCACGATATTTATGCCAGCGCTGGTGCGGCATGCTCCAGCGGTTCGCTGGAGCCATCTCCCGTTTTGCGTGCAATGGATATTCCAGATCGCATAGCTCATGGCTCGGTGCGTTTCTCTTTGTCCACGGCAAACACCCGGGCTGAAATAACCACCGTTGCAACTCAGTTATCGGATATCATCAGCACGCTGCGCGAAACGCTGCCAGTGGTTTGAACCGGTCAGAGTGACGCGCCGGCAGGTGGCGGATGGATGACTGATGGTGGATGGAGCGTTTATGAAACCGATACGAATAGCTGTCTGCGGAGCGGCGGGTCGGATGGGCCTGCGTATCCTGGCCCTTGCCCTTGCCGAGAGTGATAAATTTTCAATATGTCAGGCGATTGATCGCCCGGGATCGCCTCGACTCGGAACCGATATTGCCGCATTTTTGGGCATGCCATGTACCGGCGTGGTGTTTACGTCGGAGCTGGAACCGGACTACGACGTGCTGATTGATTTTTCGCATCCCTTGGCACTGGCAGGTAATCTCGCGGTATGCCGTCAATTCGGCCGGGCCGCGGTCATCGGCACCACCGGTCTTTCTAAAATGGAGCATGATGCAATTACCGCTGCCGGGGAAGCCATACCCGTCCTGCAGGCCAATAACACCAGTGTAGGCGTCAATTGGCTTGTGGGTATGCTCGGCACCATGGCCACCCAGTTGGGGGCCGAATACGAAATTGAAATTGTCGAAATGCACCACAACCAAAAGAAGGATGCCCCCTCAGGTACCGCCATCACGCTGGCGGAGTCGATCTGCGCAGCCACCGGACGCGACATGCGCAAGGATGTCATCTACGGCCGGCACGGTGATAATACGCCGCGGCAGCATGGGCAGATTGGCATCCATGCGGTGCGTATGGGTGACGTGGTGGGCGAGCACACTGTCTATTTTTCCACTGGCGGCGAGCGCGTGGAAGTGCGTCATGTGGCTACCAATCGCGATACTTTTGCACGCGGGGCCTTGAGAGCGGGAGTCTATTTATTTGGCAAACCCGCGGGCCGCTATACAATGCGCCACGTCTTGCAGATGAATTGACACCGCGCACTCTGCTGCGCGACATCTACAACTGAGTTTCATGGAGGACTAAGGACGATGGATTGTCTGGTGATTAATGGTGGGCATCGGCTGCGCGGAACCCTGCGCGTCAGCGGCGCCAAAAATGCCGCGTTGCCGATTATGGCTGCATCGCTTCTGGCCGACGGCCCATCTACCATTGAAGATGTGCCCGATCTGCACGATATTCAAAGCCAGATAGATCTGCTCAAACTGCTGGGCGCCGCGGTGGAGCGCACGGATGGCACGATTCGCATTGAAGTCAGAGACACCAGCCGGTCACACGCCCCCTATGACGTGGTGCGAAAAATGCGCGCCAGCATCTGCGTATTGGGACCACTGCTGGCACGGCGCGGGTTTGCAAAGGTGTCGATGCCCGGCGGCTGTGCCATCGGCGACCGACCGGTTGATCTGCACCTGCGCGGCCTAGAAGCCCTGGGCGCCAGCATCGATCTGGAAAACGGCGATATCGTCGCCAAAGCTAAAAAGCTCCATGGCGCATCTATTTTTATGGGGGGTAATTTCGGGTCTACCGTACTGGGAACCGCCAATGTCCTGTCCGCTGCGTGCCTTGCAGAGGGCAGAACCGTTATTGAATCCGCTGCCTGTGAACCGGAAGTTGTGGATTTGGCCAATTACCTTCGCGCTATGGGCGCCAAGATTGCGGGCGACGGCACCCCGCGCATCACCATTGAAGGCGTCAAGTCGCTTCAAGGCGCAACCCACCGCATCATCCCTGATCGCATCGAAGCCGGTACGTTCATGATCGCCGCCGCCATCACCAATGGCGAACTGCAGATTGATAATGTGCGTCCTGACCACCTGATGGCATTTATTGACAAACTGCGGGCGATTGGTGTGATCACAGAAGAAAGCGGCACGGGTGTCGTTATTTCATCGCAGCGAAGCCTGCGTGCCGTAAGTCTAACCACGCAGCCCTATCCCGGCTTCCCAACCGATCTTCAGGCGCAATTTATGGCCCTGCTTACCACTGCGGACGGCAACAGTATCATTACTGAAAAAATATTCCCCGATCGCTTTATGCACGTCGCGGAACTCTCGCGCCTCGGTGCCCGCATCCACCGGGAAGGACCGACAGTCATTGTTGAAGGCCCGCGCCAGCTCATTGGCGCCCCGGTCATGGCCAGCGATCTCCGTGCATCGGCGGCACTGGTACTGGCAGGACTTGCCGCCAAGGATACCACTACCGTCAATCGTGTTTATCACATCGACCGCGGATATGAGAAAATTGAACAACGGCTCAAGGCCGTCGGTGCCGACATTCAACGCAGAGACGAGACAGAAATTGACTGACGGCGCGAGGACGCCATCAATGGAAATCTGGACATGCCGCAAAGCGGTGAGTTATGTTTAGCCCGTCGCAGATGAGAGTGCCCATATGAAACCGACATCGGAAGCCCAACGGCATTGATAAAGGCGCAATTCAGTCAACAGGCCGTGCCCTTCGCAAGCACGCCGGTATTATCCAATGACCAGACCAATCGGCTGGTCATCAATACTCTGGGCATTGATTCGCATGATGTGGTATTGGATGTCGCCTGCGGCCCCGGCCTGATCACCTGTGCGATTGCAGAAGTAGCCAAATGTGTAACCGGTGTAGATATCACACCGGCAATGATTCAGCAGGCCAGGCAGAAAAAGCAGAACCGGCCCAATATGGAATGGGTCATCGGTGATGTGGAGCCGCTGCCTTTTAACGATGCCCAGTTTTCCGTGGTGGTCACCCGGTATTCATTTCATCACTTCCTCGATCCGATTTCCGTATTGGGCGAAATGGTGCGCGTATGCGAACCCGGCGGAACCATTGGCGTGGTGGATATGTTTACGTCTTCGGACGCAGGCGCAGGGCCTGAACCGGATGGAACAACTGCGTGATCCTTCGCATACGCGAGCGCTGCCGCGTGAGGAACTCACGGCTATGTTTCATGCGATCGGATTGCGCAACTTAAAGACGGAATTTTACAAAGTTGATGTTGATCTGGAAGACCAGCTATCAAGGTCATTTCCTAACCCCGGTGATGCCGACCGAATACGGCAAATTTTCAGGCATGATTTGGCCACGGGCCAGCTTGGCTTGGAGACGGCCCAAATTGCGGGGCGAATTCGTTACGCCTACCCCATCATGATTCTGGTTGGACACAAGGCGTGAGGCACAGCGGCCGGTAAGGATGGAGCGGTTTTCAAAAGTCAGGCCGGATGTCCGAGACGCTGCCGAATGGCAGGCATCGCGCCGAGGAGCTGCGGCGGTGGAACCGCCCGCCATGTTTAGCGGCGGGCCTTGTGTACCCGCCGATGAAACAACCTGTGCCTCATTTTCCAGCTTTGATTTGCGCCAGCTCTTCGGCTTTCGGCAGACCATAGGGGCGAAATTTTTCAATCGTGCCACGCTCTTCACTGCACATCAACGCGCGATAAAATCCCAGTCTGTTGGCGGCCACCGAATCAATGAGTGTACTGGAATCGGCAGCGCTCATCTGGAAAAGTATGCGCTGGTCAAATTCCCGCAGCATGGATCGATCCAATGTACGTTCGATGGACGCCATGGTATCGGCCCATGTCAGCACATGGATGCCCACCGGCGGCCCGTCGCGGATGATCTCCTGAAAATCTTTGGCGGGATCGGCTTTCTTTTCCTCGTCGGCGTTACCCATTGAGAAACTAAAATCAGAGTCAGATTTGCGCAGCATGCGGAACCGCTGCAGCCCATAGATGGTGAGAAAAATGGCCGGGGCGTCATTATTCTGATTTTTCTGCCGCTCTGCCAGCTCTGCCGCAATGGAAGCGACGCAGCTTTCAATATCCCGCCACGCCGGCATCTGCACATTGCCCCGCATCATGGATGGCAGTTGCGCAAAGATCTCCGCAAGGGGTGAACCGGCAGGTGCACCATCAAAGAGATAAAATGTGGCACCGCAGTCGGGATACTGCGCACCAAGCGAAATGAGCATCCAACTAAGAACGGCCAGAGCTTGTTCTTCCTGTTGACCGACCAACATGACATTGGCCCCGCTTTGGCGGCGCAGCGTTACGGAGACCGCATCTTTAATGGCGACTGGATCGCCCACCCAAGCCTGAGGTTCCATCGGTATTGCCTCCGGTGGTGCGGAGGCCAGGAAGGATTTGAGCGGCACATTGGTTTGTACATCGGCTGGGGCGTTGCCTTCAAAAACTACTGGAGGCCGCAGTTGCCAGTCGGCATGCCCTTGACGGACGGTTTGCGCGGCGCGTTCATTTACTGCGTCAAGAAATCGGTCGCGCTGTTCATCCGGAAGCCATGCCACCTGAAATGGGCTGTTGGCTTCGATGAGTCCGCCAGCATCATTGTAGATAGCGGCGCCGGCGCGGGAGAGCAATTTTGCGGCGGAATTATTATCACCCAGGATAAGTTGCGAATCGGCATCGCTGACCTGCAGGGCAATGCGAACAGCCATTTGTCCCAGGGTGCTGCGGGCAAGGCCAGACGTGCCACCGACCGTTTGCGAGCCTAACAGCAGGTGCACGCCAAAGGCGCGACCTTGGCGCACCAGCCGGTCCAGCAGCAACCCGGCTTGCTGGGCCAGGGCGTCATCTTCGGTAAAAAACTCCTGAAATTCGTCGATCACCAGCACGATTCTGGGCATCGGCTTGCCGGTGGTGCGACGATAGGAAGGCAAGTCCTGAACGCCGACGTCGCGAAACAATTCACCACGACGCGCCAATTCTGCATCGAGACGATCGAGTACACTCAGGCCGAATTCCCGATCGCTTTCCACGGCGATCGCACGGGCATGGGGCAGATGATGAGAAGCGTAGGTTTTAAATTCCACGCCCTTTTTGAAATCGATCAGATAAAGTTCAACCTGATCGGGCGCATACCACATGGCCAAATTGGTAACCAGCACATGCAGCAGCGTGGATTTGCCCGAGCCGGTCTTGCCAGCGAGCAGCGCGTGCTGGGCCACATTCTTGCCGAGTCGAAGCGATTGCAGTCGCGTTGCGCCCATTCGGCCGATCGCCACGGTGAGTTCACCGGTGCTGTCGCCGGTCCACCATTGTGATTCCCCAGGAGCGATGGTTTCAAACGGAACTTCCACATGTTGGCTGGCCTTTGCAGCCCTGCCGACCTGGTCCAGCAACGCGGTCATGACGGACTCAGGCGGAGGCGCGTCAAGGATCAGGGGAAATTTGCCAAAAACCTCATCCTGCCACTGAAATCCGCCAGCGGTTGGTGTCAGGACAACGCAATGCGGAAGCATTTTGTCGAGTGTTATGGCGGCATCGCCGGTTTGCTGCTGCTCAGATGAAAGCAAGACATAAACACCGCAGCGGGCACCCGTGGCGACAATGGCGTCAAGCCGCCGCAGAGCATCCGGTCCGAAACCCGACGGAAAATCCGCAACGACGAGAAAACGGTAAGGTTCAGCCAGTTCACCCGCCTGGGCGTTATAATCGTCGATGGTTGGAAATTCATTACGCAAATATTTTTGAATGACAGTTTCCATATGCTCAGTCATATGGGCGAGGCGTTGTTCAACTTGATCCGGCTGCGTCCAGATGCGGGCATTCACCAGCGATTCATCGTAATCCGCAAGGCGCATAAATCCCGCAAAACTCTGTCCCAATCCAACCGGATCGATGAGAGTAAAGCGGGCGCGTCCGGGAGGCAGGCAGGTGAGTATGCGAAGAAGGACGACACGCAATAATTCGATTGCCTGGCCGCGGCTGGAACGCTCGTGAAGCACAGCCAGAGATGCACCGTGCGGAAACGACAGCGACGCGGGCACAGTGAATTCCGGCGGAAACTGCAATTGCACCTGCGCGCCGGGGGAGTCTGTATCAACAATTTGCTTCAGGTTGACGCTTAAGCGACCAAACGGCATCAATTCTGGAAACGCAACGGGTGCCTGCCAATGGTTCCAATCTGGCGCGGCTGCCGCAATGGAGTTGGTGTGGCCCAATTCCGGTTGGCCAATGGTTGGCGCTTTAATTTGTGACAGACCGGTTTGCAATCGGCGTTCAAGTTCATTCCACACCTGCTGGCGTTTGGTCTCATTGGCCGCTTTGGCGCTTTCAAACGCCTGCCGGAGCGATTCTATTTCAGCATCGTGCGATCGCTGAAGTTCGCCAAGCTCTGCATCGGCCGTACGCGTCTGGGAATCGATCTGGGCGGAATTTTCGGTATCGGCCAGTGATATCGCCTGAGCCAATTCCGCTTCAGCGGCGGCGAGGCGTGCGTTGCGTTTTTCCTGCAGAGATTTAATGGATTGCAGTGTGCGTTGTTTGCGCTGATCCAATTCGACTTTTCCCTTTTTGCGGGCGGAGTCGTAGGCCAACTGAATTTCAGTCTGCCGGGCATCAGCATATATCTGCGATGCAGCACGGCTTTGGGCTAGAGCGTCAACCAAAGGTAGTGACGCCTTGAAGAGTTGGGTCTTCGCAGCGCGCCACAGCAATATGTAGCCAATAATATCAATGACCACAGTAACGCCGACGGCAATCCCGTCCGCTCTCAGGTGAATGGCGGAACCGCCCTTGATGAGCTGCGTTATACCGCCCACCGCCCCACAAATCATCAGGCAGATGATAAATGGCAAAATGCCCGCCATAAATTTGGGCAGAGCCAACCGGTGGATGGCATCCAACTGCCTTTCGGCACTGGCCAACTCGTCGAGCATGATTTTTTGTGCACCGGTGCCGGGAGAAATTTGCGACATGGCTTTATCGGGTTCAATTCCGGGCAGAGCCAGGGAATAGCGAGAGATGGCCTGTGATGTTTTTTTAAAGGTGGCTTCAATGGCTTCCAAATGGGCTGCAATAATTTTTTTTAACCCATCTCTTTGCTGCAGCATACGATTGTGGGCCGCATCCAGACCGGTTTCGATCAGCAGCTTGGCTTCATCATGGTTTGATTTGGCGTTTTTTTCGGCAGCCGAATAGTCCCAATGAATGCCGTCGCAGACCTGCTGGTGGTGATTTTTAAGTGCCTGAAGTTTTTTTACATGCGTTTGCTCAATCGCTTCAATATCGGCTTGTTTCCGGAGTCTGAGCTGTTCAAATTGCGACTGGAACTGGGCTTCGGCGGCAGTCTGTTGCTTAGAGAACTTATCGTTCAAAGCATCGCGTGACCGAGTAAAATCGTCGAAAATTTCAGCTTCTCGTCGGGCGCAATCGGATGCTAATGAAATTAAATCGCGAAGGGCGCTGCGTTGCAAATCCCTTGGTGCGGGCTTTGCGGGAGGGTTTGCGTACGTCAATTTTGTATCCAGTGGTGTCTGGTCGGCCAAGTCCTGCATATGATATTTATACCAATAAAACTCTTGTAAGGCGCTATTCGCAATCTCGTTTGACGTTCACCAGTACTGAGGCTAGATGGTCTATGGCCAAGGTCGCACCGCGAACATCCGCATCCAGCGGCTCTAAAAAGGCTTCCTGAAAGCGGTCGCTGGCCGAATCGTTCCAACCGCTGTGAATCTGCATCCATCGCGTTTGAAGCATTTTGTAAGCCTTGGTTAATCGCCCTTGGCTTTCATACACACCCATGGATGATGCTCCGAAAATAACGGGCCACCTGTTTCGCCACCGAGCAGAGAATATTACATCGGTCCGCCAGGAGCCACATGAACAACAGCGTTTTCCTTTACACTGATGCGAGAACCAACGGGAAGCCTGAAAATTAAAGCCCATTTTTCCATCTCGCCGACATCAGTAGCAAGTGAATCCAGCGGAGTTTTCCCCCATGACCCATGTCCGGGTGGATCGGCAAAAAGCACCCAACCACTGTCCTGGGGCTCTACCGGCACCAGATGCACCAAGGTGTAGGTGGACGGGGCGTTCTCCATCTCGGTACCGCACACCAGTGTCTGCCGGAGATCGATGAAGGGCGACGTGGGTGCGCTCAGGGCTGGATAAAGCTCCGGGTCCACCCGTGGGCAATGGATTTTGATGGCCTTTAATTCTATGGCGTTCTTCCGCACATCAACGGCAGGGAGTTCGGGTGAGGCCGCGATGGCGTTGGTAAGAGCTTCACCACGGTTGGCAAAATTAGTTCCTGCGGGCTGGGGCGACGGAATACCAGAATCAGTCCGGGGCATGTCCAAATTGACGTAGGCTTCCAAAGACACCATCATGCGATCAAGCTGATGCACTGCGGCAGGCACTAATGATTCAACACTGTGCGACAACCGTCCGACCGAACCTTTATAGAGTTCAATCTCTTTCTGAAGAGCCCGGACCCACTTGCGGACGTTGGCCAGTTTTTGCTCCGCCTCGGCCAGGCGCTCTGTGGCGATTTTCAAGACCTTCTGCTCTTCTACCACGGATTGGGGACGGCCTGACGCATCTTTAAATATTTTTTTACTACGCAGCGCTTCCTTGGCGCGTTCCACCGCTTCATGCCTGAGGCGTATCTGACTTTTCCAATAGCTGTCCTGCTCGGTCTCCAGCCAGATAACGGTACGGCGCAGTTCCGCTTCCACATCGTCAAGGGCGCCGGTACACGCTTCACGGAACTTCCACAAAACGCCCTGCAGCTCCCGGAGCATCTCAAGAGACTGAAGATTGGCGCCCTGTGGCATAGCTGATTACCTATCGTTCGCTGAGATATTTTTCAATCAACTGGGCCTTCTTCATCAGCACCTTGGCATGCTGATCCGATGCTTGGATGAATACGGACAGCGACTTGGCGGTCTGATCAAATTCTTCCGCAAATTTTTTCTGCTCTTGGTCACGCCATGTGGATTCCAGCGATCGCATGCGGGCGCTGAGTCCCGCCATCAACGTTTGCAGATCGTTATTGAACTGATTCAGCCCTTGCGCAAAACGCCGCAATTCTGTGGGGTCAACACTGGCCTTACCCATAAACGACCTCTCCGTATCGGGAAACACCGTTGCGCCGCCGGATGCGACAGCGCGGTTTAGTGCGCCGCCTGGTACAACTCGGCAACCTTCGCCCAGTTCACCACACTCCACCAAGCCGCAAGATAATCTGGGCGGCGGTTTTGATATTTGAGATAGTAGGCGTGCTCCCAGACATCGACACCAAGAATCGGGATGCCCGAAAAGCCAGCGATGGCATCACCCATGCGCGGATTATCCTGATTGGCCGTGGAGCCTACAACAAGTTTGCCACCCTTCACCACCAGCCAAGCCCAGCCGGAACCAAAGCGTTTGGCGCCCGCATCGGCAATTTTGGCCTTAAGCTCGGCAACTGATCCGAAATGGGAATTGATAGCCGATAGCAATTCGCCCGTTGGTTCACCTCCGCCGCCATTGCCGGGAGGGGCCATGATCTGCCAGAACATGGCATGATTTGCATGGCCGCCACCGTTGTTGCGCACGGCCGTTCGTATATCGTCCGGTACGCTAGGCAAGTCAGCGATGAGGGCCTCGATGCTTTTTTTCTCAATATCTGATTTTCCTTCAATGGCCTTATTGAGGTTGCTTACATAACCACCATGGTGTTTGCCATGGTGAATCTGCATGGTCTGTGAGTCGATGATTGGCTCTAGAGCCGCAAAATCGTAGGGTAATGAAGGAAGGGTAAAAGCCATAAGATGGTCTCCTTAAAAAGATAAAACGGCCCGCCTCCGGGAATCAAATTGTCGGCTGCTTTGGCGGATCGCCAGAACAGCCTCTATCTGGGTTATAGTTACAAACCAGCCCCGGCGTCAAGCGCTCGGGACGGTCAATTGCCCAAATTGTAATTCACCACCATATCGTTGTTCCCCAGGTTGATGCTGTTGGATTGGCCTATTTTGACCTGGGCGGTCTTGCTCCAGACATACATATGCGACGAATGGACGCTCCACACGATGATTTGCCAGCTACCCGGAGCGATTCGAATCGTCTTCGATGCACCGGGGGTAACATCGATCTTCACCGGTTCCTGCCTATTGAGGAGAGGAATAATGGTGTTATTAAAATAATGCCGTATCCGAGCCAGCGAGCGGCTGGTATTGGTACTCACCTGACTCGTCATCACCAACTGTAAGACCTCCCACCACTGCTCTTTTTGAGAATTGCCATTGGCGATCAATTGATTTCCCATGTTGCGCCACTGTGTGGCAGACGCGGCAGAGGGGCTTCCTGTGGTATGGGCGGCGGCATCAGACCATGGCGGCTGACTGTTGCTGATACCCCGGCTGATAACGCCCAATCGCTTGTATGCGGCTTGCACCAGACCTGCAATTTTACCCATCCGAATCTGTGCGGGTACGGCAACGCCGGTCAAAGAACCAATGTTACTGGCTGCGGCCACCGTGATGGTCAATTTGGAATTTTGATAGGCCAACTTTGGATAGTAATGCATCGGTAGTGCCGCAAGCGTTTCAGGCACTGGCGCTCCGGCAATCTGACCGCGGGCAGTACCTTTTAGCTCAATAAAATCAGGCAGTTGCGAAGGTTGGACCGCGAATATCCAATTTTGAATCACCACTCGGTGGCCATCCACATGCCGATAGTCATCAACGATGGCAGAATCAAAAGACAGCTTTTTGAATATGGCACCATCGCGCAGAAGTCCCACCGGATAATATTGACGGCCGTCGGTGGTTACCAATCTCACTTCGGACGGCGTCAGGCGGAAATATCCGGCATCTGATGAGATGGCCGGCGGCTTGGAACCATGGGCAACCTGCGTACGTACAACAAGAATTGCCTTGCCGGGCATGCTGGGAATGTGAAACACTGAAGCCTCGTTGTTGGGGATAATCCCCGACGCCATCACCTTGAGCAGCGATGACGCAAGCGTTTTGCGGCCGGCGTACTGGACGGTGTAACGCAAGCCATAAAGCTCTCTGAGCAAGTGTGGGTGAACCATGGCGAGAGTCTGCGAACCACCCATGGAATTACCGCTGGTCATATCCCAGATGGATTCGACAAAGCCGTCGGGGTCAAACCAGATGCCCGTAGCACTTTGGGCAAATCCATGGGGATAACGGTTATACCCTGCGATGGTGGACGGCAACGGCAGCATTTGTGCCCCGATCAGCACTGTTCCGATGACCACCAAGCCGACAAAGAAACCCACGACCCCGGAGGCGATCTTGGCGGGTAGAGGTGGTAATTCCACCTCGTCGCGGATGAGGAAGTCAAAAATGGTACGTGTCAAAGTCAACAGGATGAAGAAGGTAAGTAAAAACGCCACACCCCGGGCCATATCCGGCCATTTACCAAAGAGCCGGGCCACCACCTCGAAATACCCCATCGCGACAATGGAGGATATCAGGCTGCAAAACAGAAGGATGATCGCCGAGAAAGGCCCCTCATTGACCATGAGGGACACGATCAGTGCTAAAAACAGTAAAACGATAATGTCAATGATCATAAATTGAGGCTCTAAGTAAAAATTAGTTCCCGTTATCGCTGGAATAACCGACGCCTGTGGTGCTGCCGCCGCTGGCGGAGGTGATTTTTTCTTCCCGGGCCTTTTTTGCGCGGTCATCGACGAATACCCGGGTGACCTCCTGTATGGATGTAATGCCCAAGGCAAATTTTCTCAGGCCGTGCTCCACCAGCATGATCATGCCATTTTTACGGGCGGCATTGCGTATTTCTTCGGCTGATCGCCCGCGTGCGATCAAGTCACGAATTTCCGGTGTCACCACCAATACTTCAAATAACCCGGTAACGCCTCGATAACCCAAGCTGGCACAATCCGGACATTTAACCACAAGATTACCCTTAGGGTCGCGACCCGGCTGTGTATTGGCGCGGAATGCTTGAATCTGGCGGCTTGAAGGCAAATTCAATTTGGTGAGGGTTTGAGCGTCCGGTTGATATGCAATCTTGCAGGTGGGGCACAGCAACCGTACCAGCCGCTGACAGATCACCGCCCGCAACGGACGAGCAGCCAGTTCTTTGTCAGGCAGAAGGTTACGCCATAGATCGATAACGGTTGGTGCGTCGGCACCGGTCCGCAAGCCGAGGTAGACGCGGTGTTCATTGGCTGCGTATTTGGACATCACCTCGGCAGTTGCCGCATCGGGACATTGACCGACCAAGATAATATCGGGGTCTTTCAGACAAATGCTCTGGAGGGTTTTACTGTGGCTGGAATTAATGGCCTGAGGATCAAATGGTGTCACCGTGATGGATTCAAAATCGGCGCGAGGATTGCATTCCAGTGTTTGAATGCTACGAGTTAATGCGTCATGGGCGCCAAGCAGCGAATACAGGGTAGTGGTTCGTCCCATGTGCGACGGAGAAGCCACAATAACCAGTCCGTTGTTGTCGTTGATGATCTCGCGTATGGCTGCAAGTTGTTCAGATGATAAACCGATATTATCGAGTGAAATTTTATAGTTGTCAGAATTGTTCATCACCAGCGTGAGCTTTTCACCAGCCGTGGTACCACTGGTACGCACCGCCAGAGGCGTTCGATTGTGCGCTGCGTCCATGACAATCAGGGCAGATTTTTGCGGACGGCGGCGCTCTTCCAAGGAAAGACCGGAAATTAATTTGACCGCTTGAATGATCGGCTCGGCCGCGCTGCGCTGCATTCCCGATTGCGGGTACCCCACGCCATCTGTCGTGTAAACCACGTCGTACGCCTGTTCGGATGGCACCAGATCAATTCTCTGCGCACGCGCATCGAGGGCCTGAAATACCAGATTATCCAGTAACAAAACACCGTTGTATGCCGGATCATCCACTTTGGGCAGTTGAGCCTGGCGCCCCGACCCTGTCAGGTACGAAAGCGCGAGTTGCCCAGCCGCTTTGCTGGCCTGTCGCTTGGCAGACGCAAAACCCAGCTTCCCGGTAAGCATATCGATCGGGTTGGGCGGAGGCCCGAGTTGATCCACCCGCACCTTGACGTAGTAGCCGAATATCGCACCGATCACAACAAGGTTGCCAATCAGTGCCACCGCAAAATTAGGAATCACAATCCACAGCAGAATATTCAGGACGACAGACCCGAGCAGAACAGCCCGCCACACGACCTCATTTTGATCAGTAAGCTGTTTTAAATCAGTGCCGATCCATGTCGTGAATTTTGCCCAACCCAGAATAAATGCAAAGCAGATGACCGCGAAAATGGGGTTGATATATATGAAGGCCTGCATTACCACCGCCACGCAAATACAACAGAAAGATACGTTTCCGGTCCATCTTGACCGCCAGTGGATGTAAAGTTACCACAGATTAAAATTCTTGCCACCCAAGCAATGGTAACGCCGCGGCCATCTTCCTCATACTGCCTCGTCGAATATCACAGGGAGCCGGCCTGATAGCCGCGTCCAAGGTGTGATCAACAAGGTTGGGGATCACAGGGTCAGCACAGGATGTCAAAGCAAACGCTCAACACCGCCGACGCTTGGTTTGATCGCCATTTACCGGAGGCAAGGACCATCAGGTGCCCGTCTTGATGCCCTTCATGCGCATTCGCAACTCATCCGGATTGGGCGAGGCGGCATAGGCGTCTTTTGACATGACAAATTCATTTTGCACCAATTCAGCAAGCATATCGTTGAAATCGATCATGCCGGAGTGGCGTTCGCCGCGAATAACCTGGCCGAGCTCATTTTCACGGCCTTCAAGGATATATTTGCGCACGGACGGTGAAGTGAGCATAACCTCGACCACAGGCACGCGTTCCATACCTGATTTGATCGAAGGGACCAATTTCTGAAAGACAATGGCTTTTATATTGCCAGCGATGGCCTGCCGCATGTTGGTGTGCATATCAGGGGGAAAAAGCTCCAGCAAACGGGTTATGGCGCCTGGGGCGGAACTGGCGTGAATGGTAGAAAACACCATGTGGCCAGTTTCAGCGGCTTGTACGGCGGCTTGAAAAGTGTTTCGGTCGCGCATTTCGCCGATAAGAATCACATCCGGGTCTTCCCGCATCAGAAACCGAATGGCATCACCGAAGCTTTCAACATCCAGCCCTACTTCGCGCTGGTTGATGTACGCTTTCTTATCCACATATAGATATTCGATGGGGTCTTCAATAGTGACGATATGGCACGATCGCCGCTCGTTGACTTGTTCCAGCATCGCCGCGATAGTCGTACTTTTGCCGCTTCCGGTAATGCCGGCGAGGATGACAAGTCCTTGTTCGTTTTCGGCAATTTTTTCAAATATGGGCGGCAAATTGAGCTGTGAAAAATTGGGTATCTTGGGATTAATTCGGCGGGCCGCCAAACTCACCATACCACGCTGGCGAAAGATGTTGACGCGAAACCGATCCACCGGCGAAATGGCATAGGCCACGTCCAGTGACCCGCGCTGAGAAAATTCGCGCCAATGCTCTGCACTGAGCATCTCCTGCACCATCGATTCAATTTCTGAATTTTTCATGGGAGGTGAACTCGTTTGCATCAGCTTACCGCCCTTGCGGATACGCGGAATCGCATCGGCCTTGATATGCAAATCACTTCCTTCAACTTTGGCAACCGCCTCAAAAAAGCGATTGATCCGCGGGGCCGAAGTTTTAACCGCCACCTCGCCGCTGTTGGTTTCTACCGCTTTTGTCGCATCCGTGGTCTGATCGGGCATAATGCACTCCATGATTAAAATGTGCTATAAAACCATATCCTGAAATCCGCGCAGTCCCAGGGACTCGATCACATAAAATGGCTCCGCCCAAGGTCGCTTGATTGTGCCGCCGAAATAGCTGTTTACACTTCGTATATGTTCCAATATCCGCCATTGCTCCGACTCGCCACGGCCCGTTTCAAATTGCGACTTATAGCATTTTATCGCAGCGAGCTTGGTATCCATGAGACCGGAAATATCCATTGAAAAACTGGCAGGAAAATTAAATCGCAAATGACTGCAGAAATAATAGATGACGCGGGGCGGATGGTACGGGTCACCGGGGATGCGACTTTTGGTCAGCTTGGCGTCAAAACGGGCATCCTCCGCTATCTGAGTCACTTGCCGATGGTCGGGGTGGGCATCCTGACCGTACGGAAGAAAGACGATCTCAGGTCGCAGTTTCCTGTAAAGAGCGGCCACTCGGTGTCGCGGTTCAAGACTGTAAAGCACTTCCCGGTTCACGAGGCCCACCGCTATACGTTCTACGCCCAGAATTCTGGCCGACTCGGCTGCTTCACGCTGGCGAACTTCAGGCGATCCAAACGGTGTGGGCTCCCCGTTGGTCATGTCGATCAAGGTGACCCGGTGCCCCTGCGAGGTAAGTAAAGCGATGGTACCGCCCATGGCAATTTCCTGATCATCCGGATGCGGTCCCACCACCACGACATTCATTTATCTTCGTCCGTTTCTAAGTCCATTTTTAACATCCAATACACTGACCTCCAGCCGCGCCGTTGCACAACGATCTAACCGGTCAATGCGCTTTGACACCCTACCGATGATCCATGGAGACCCATTTTTGATTTCGTTCACCAATGTAGTTGGCACGTGGGCGAATGAGCTTATTCCGCTTGTACTGTTCCATAATGTGGGCGATCCAACCGCTGGAACGGCTGATGGCAAAAATCGGCGTGAACAAATCAGACGGTATGTGCAGATAGTGATAGACCGAGGCGCTGTAGAAGTCTACATTCGGCTTGAGATTTTTAGCTTTCACCACCATGTCTTCAATCTCGATCGACATGCGATACCATTGTTCCTGTCCCGTAAGCTTGCCCAGTTGCCGCGACATTTCCTTCAGATGCCGGGCACGTGGATCACCATTTTTATAGACGGCGTGGCCAAAGCCCATTATTTTTTCATGATTTTCAAATTTCTGCCGGATGTAGGGCACCACCTGCGTTTCGGTGCCGATTTCATTGAGCATTCGCATCACCTGTTCGTTGGCTCCTCCATGGAGGGGCCCTTTGAGGGCGCAAATGGCAGCCGTGATGGCCGAATGCATGTCAGTAAGGGTGCCGGCTGAAACACGTGCCGCAAAAGTGCTGGCGTTAAGTTCATGATCCGCATGCAAAATGTAGGCTTTGTCCAAGGCGCGGGCCGCCAGTGGTTCAGGGTTCAGTCCCGTGAGCATATACAAAAAATTGCCCGCCAGCGTTAAATCACGTCGCGGGGCCAATGGTGCACGGTCATTGCGGATACGGTCGAAGGCTGCCACCACGCTGGCCAACTGCCCCAATATCCTGATGGCCTTTCGGCTGTTGGCAACCGGCGACATGTCTTCCGACTCCGCGTCAAACATAGCCATGGCGCTGACGGCAGTTCTGACTGCTTCCATGGGCGTGGTGCGCCGCGGAAAGGCCTTCATCATGGCCAGCAAACCCTCAGGAAGCGGGGCCTGCTCAGCAATGGACAGGCGGAGGTTTTCAAGTTCGTCGCGTTTCGGGAGGCAGCCATTCCAAAGCAGGTAAACCACTTCCTCAAAGCTGGAATTTTCCGCCAAGTCATCAATGTTATATCCGCGATAACAAAGCACGCCATTTTCAATCGAGCAGATATCAGAGTTGAGAGCTACAACATCTCGAAGCCCGTCTGTCGCTTGATTTGCCGCTGTCTGATTCATCCATAATTCTCCTGTCGAACTCGAACGAATAAGATAATACACCCCAGATCAAAGTTCGTACAGTTTCCCGCACGGATTTTTAATTTTTTTCCGCTACACCACCTGCCCTCCGCGACATATTCGCCAACGATCGTTTGATGCCCGCCCTCGCATCGTTGCGGCCGGGCTTGAACCGGCGAGCTTGTTTGCGTGATCTGGCGCACACACCGCGTGCACGCCAAGGCGTTCATTGGTGCCGTCACGGGCCAACGCGCGGACACAAGGTCCGCGGCTAAACACGGTGGGCGGGCACAAGTGTTCTTATAACTCATCACTCCTGCATGTTGGCATATCAGCGCGATACGGATACACTTCAGAATTCGTTAAGAGGTGAACGATGCCAGAGTTTGTAACCATTCCCGCCCTGCTGAACCTGCACCATACCGATAGGGTCTTGTGCGACACACGGGAAGGGCTGGAAAATGTCACCCGTGACCAACGGGCGGCCGAAGATCATTTGGCCAAGCTGGATGATGAACTATCCCGTATGGAACGTGAATTACGGGAAATTCTTGCCAAAATAGCAGCCGAAGAATTGGAAACCGATGTTAAGCTGCAGCATATTGAAAAGATGCGTACCGCTCTCAATGAAACTAAAACCACCAAGGACTATTCGGCCATATTGGTGCAAATATCTGCTGAGAAAGCGCTGGTTGCCGAACTTGAAGGTAAGACCGAGGTCTTAATGGCCAACAAGCAGGATCTTGAAAAGGCCATCGAAACCCATAAGGAAAAGCGACGAATGGGCGCCGATAATCTCGCGGCTCTCCGCGCGTCAAGCGCAGCAAAAGTTGCGGAGTTAAATCACCGCATTGAAGAATTGCTTGCGGCACGTGTTGAGGCTGTTGCAAAAGTGCCGGCCGAAGCATTGAAACACTACGAACGCATCGCCCAACGTCACCCGGGCGAAGTGATGGCCCCGGTGGAATTTGAAGAAGGCGATCTGGAAAATATCGCCTGCGGCGGCTGTTTTATGGGTTTGAACCGGGAAGATGTGAATTTGCTTCGCGGTCGCGACGAGATACGCCGTTGCCGATCATGCGGACGCATCCTGTATTTTGCCCGGATAACAACCTCAGACGCCAAGAGCACGGCAAAATGAATGCGGCCGAGCCCGACGATCACCTTTGGGAGCACGATGATTGATGGACAGCACGATCGCAGCGGTCAAATTTCCTGAATTGGTCATGCAATTTGATGGGGGATCACGTGGCAACCCCGGTTTGGCCGGGATTGGCATTACCATCACCACGCCTGACGGAGCGATGGTTTACGAGCTTGGCGCGGTGCTCCCGCATGCCACCAATAACGTGGCGGAATACACCGCGTTGATCCGGGGGGTTCAGGCCGCGCGTCGGCTGGGGGTTGCCAAACTGAAAATCCGGGCGGACAGTGAACTGGTGGTACGACAAATCACCGGACGGTATCGTGTCAAAAGCCCTGATCTTAAACCTCTTTACGCGCAGGCCATGGCGGAGCTTGGGCACGTGGCGGAGTGGTCGATAGCCCACGTGTACCGTGAATCCAATTCCCGGGCCGACCAATTGGCGAATATGGCGATGGATCGGCGGATGACCATTGAAAATCCAAGTGTCCTCGCCGGCACACGCTGACCATTTGCACCCCTGCCGTTACCCCTTCCAGCCTTAACAACCGGTATGATGTCAGAATGATGGCAGACAGATCGGCAAAAATCGTGGCGATATTGGGATGCACCGCATCCGGAAAATCGGCCTTGGCGGAAGCTATCGCCGCCGAATACCACCGCACCCATGCGTGCATGCCCACGATCATGGCTGTTGATTCCATGCAGGTTTATCGGGGGATGGATATTGGCACCTCCAAACCGTCAATGGCGATCCGCCAGCAGATACCCCATGTGATGGTTGACGTGGTTGAACCTTCGGAAGGTTATTCCGCCGCCGAATTCCGGCAGGCCGCTGCACCCATCATCGCCGGGCATCGACACCGCCAGCATCCACTCATACTGGTGGTGGGGACGATTCTTTACTTTAAGGCGCTGACCGAGGGCTTATTTTCCGGCCCTTCGGCAGATCCTCTGGTGCGGGAGACACTTACCCGCATAGCCGACCAGAACGGTTCGGCCGCACTCCATAATCGGTTACTGCAGGTGGACCCGCTGGCCGCCGGCCGCATCCACCCCAATGACCGTCGCCGTCTGATTCGCGCCCTGGAAGTACACCAGATTACCGGCAAACCCATCAGCGAACTGCAACAACAGTGGCTGACCGATCGGCCAAAAATTGATTTCCCAATGATTTTGCTCGACCGCCCCCGCGCGGAAACATCGCAGCGGATCAATCACCGGGTTGGCCAGATGATCCATGACGGGCTGCTGGAAGAAGTTAAACGCCTGACGGCCCACCCGGGCGGTTTGTCGATGCAGGCGGCGCAGGCGGTGGGGTATAAAGAAATGATTGATTTTCTCCACCATAACCGTTCGTTTGAAGATGCGGCCGAGCAGATTAAAATCAATACGCGTCATCTGGCCAAATTGCAGCGAACATGGCTGCGACGCTACGATGCCACGCTGACGGTCCAGCCATCGTCAGGCCAGCCGGTAGAATCACTGGCACCCGCTATACTCCGGAACCTTGGATGGGATTCCGTCGGCACCCCATCCGCGGGCTTGAAATACGCACGGGACGGCGTTTGAATTATTGCAGGAGATTTTGTAATGCGTGTATTGGCGATTGATGTGGGTTCATCCTCGGTTAAGGCCGCGTGGTGCAAAAATGGTAAAGTCAAAACCATTCATGAATCGGATACCCCGTCTATGACCAAAGGGCGAAGCGTCGAAATCGACGCCAGCCATTTAATAGCCGTGCTGGAACAGGCCATCCGCGAATTGATGACGCATCACAAACATGTTGATGCCATCGCCATTGACACCCTTTGCCCCGGCATCGGCCTCGCAGATGCCAAGGGTACGCCCCTGACCAATTTGATCACGCACCAGGACCGGCGGAGTTTTCCGCAGGCAATGGAAATTGAAAAGCACTTCGGCCAGACAGAGCACCAACGGCTGACCGGGAATCGGCCTGTTCCGGGCGGCATTGGCTCAACCAGCTTGCTTTGGCTTAAGCAAAACAGGCCTGATATCTGGAAGCAAAAACCCCGCATCGTTCAGCCCACCACATTACTGATACATCACCTTACCGGTAAATGGTGCATGGATGTTTCGCAGGCAGCTTTCACGGGCCTTTACGATACCCCCGGCCTTACGGGCTGGTCGGCGGAATTGCTCGCCTTTCTCGGCATCCAGCAATCTCAATTACCCACGCTGCAATGGGCCGATGAGATTGCCGGAAATCTGAAAGCCGACGTTGCCGACCGGCTTGGCCTGCCTGACGGCATCCCTGTACTTCCGGGAATTGTCGATACCAGTGCGGCCGTCATGGCGACCGATTGCCGGCCGGGCAGGCTGGTGCATAGTTCCGGCTCCAGCGACGTGCTGGCATTGGTGACAGACGCGTACAAGCTTGTCGATCATGTACTTTGGCGCCCGCTGGGGACCGGCAAACATGTCAAACCGCGCTGGCTGGCAGTCAGCACCATGGCGGCCGGCGGATCAAGTATTAAATGGATGCGCGACCAATTTTTCAAAGAGCTGTCGCATAAACAATTTTGGAAATTGCTTGCAAAAACGATTACAAAAATTGAATCGCAGGAATCGCACCGAACGCAGAAACAGGACAACCCGCCAAGGGTCCGCTTTCTTCCCCTTTTAGCCGGCGACCGCACCTCGCTGGAAGAGATGCAGGGCGAATTTTCCGGCCTCACACTGGCCACCACGCGAGAGGATATGCTCGCGGCCGTGGTACAGGCTTTGACCATCGATAATCGGCGGCGTTTGGAATCTCTGCAGGCGGTGCACCGCATTGAAGCAGAAGTATTTACTATGGGAGGTGAGCAGACTCTGGCCCGACATCTGCATCGGCATTGGCCGGAACCCAAACGCTGGAAATTTACGCCGCTTGAGGGGGAAGCCATGCCGGGGCTGGGCAAATTGGCTCAATTGGCAATCGCCAACTGACGCTCTGCGA
>DZDI01000303.1 GCA_022730455.1 Phycisphaera mikurensis
TCAGTCCCCCTTTTCCAAAGGGGGAAGCTGTCCGAAAACAATGCCTTTCTGAAACTAGGAGCCTGTCGGACTTAAGGAATCGAAGCGAAAATTTGGCTGGGCGAGGGCAGATTTTGCCGCTTTTGCAGGGCAATAGTGGGTTCTATTGCCCAAAAAAGCGGTGAAATATGCACCGTCCAGACGGATTTGCAGCCGATTTCCCTTAAGTCCGACAGGCTCCTAGGACTTACGCAGATATTGGATTTTCCCCCTCTCCCGCGTGCGGGAGAGGGAGAAAATCCGGGTTTTGCGTAAGTCCTAAAGCAGTTAGGTGGTGCTGTGTCTGCCAAGCATGAGCGGTAGATCGACTGGGTCGCGAACGACGAGGTAAATCCATTGTCCGTATTGTCCGACGCGGTTGATTGCATCGACCCAGCGTTGCGCAGCCTTGGCCTTTCGGTCGGCATCATCCAGATAGCGTCCTTTGGTTTCGATTATCAGGTTCAAGCCGTTATCCAATACCGCGATAAAATCAGGGATATAACGTGTTGGAACACCTTCTTTACGGTAAGGGATGAAAAAATTCAGGTGTTCATTCTTAACCCACTTCACCACCCCGGTATGGGTATCAAGAGCAAAGCCTGCGCTTTGCTCCCAGGTCTTGGTATCGGCAACCAGTACATTGACATGGCATTTATTCGCGGCATAGGTCGGCTTATAGGTGTGAAAATCAATATGCTCGGTCGAACCTCTGCCAGCCTCACCTTTGGGAATGCGTGGCAGTTCATGGTTAATCGCATCACCAAAAACAATGGCTTGATACAAGGCATCCACCACGGCCATTTGGTATTTTCCTGCCAGCAACACATCACAAGGCTGGGTTGTACCTTTGCAAATGAGTTTTTCCCTGTCGTGGAGCAAACGCGCGGCAGCCATCAGCACATGTGGAAACAAATCTTGGAGCGTGGTTTGTGCAGCGGCATCATTGACCGATTGCACTCGCTCCCTTTGCCAGTGTTGGCAAACCTTGCTGGCGATTTTGAATGCCACCATCTGGTCACGCCCAAACTTTTTGCGCCAATCGGCTAAGGTCAGTACAGGTTTTTCACCGGGCCCATACACCGCTAAATGACCTTCTGGCACCGTCATGGACGTGAGCTCCACACTGTCATTAATTTCTGCCGGGTCAAGAGTGAGTTGTTGAATACGCGAATAATCCACGTTGACTGCGGATTCTTCCTGCATGAAGTAACCGGACACTAGCGGGAAGGTGATTTGATAGCCCTGCTTTTCCGGTACGCTGAAAATGTGGGTAGGGTCAGGTTTTGGTGGGCTTGTCCCCGGTTTGGAGACTTTTAGCGGGATCAATTCAAACGGTACGCCAAACACACGGGCGGATTCTTCCCCGAAGCGGTCTGTTCCGTCTTCCAAGGTGTAATAACGGCGGCGCAAGGCACGGCCAACCACTTGTTCACACAATAATTGCGAGCCGAACGGGCGCAAACCCACGATATGCGTCACGGTATTGGCATCCCAACCTTCGGCCAGCATCGCCACGGAAATAATACAGCGAATATCACGCCCCGGCGGTACCTTGTCATCCAT
>DZDI01000304.1 GCA_022730455.1 Phycisphaera mikurensis
ACCTTCCAGTGCGGCGAGACGTTGTGCTAAAATATCCGCGCGTCGTTGGATCAAGCTGGCTAATAGGTGAGCAATGCGCCGCGCCAGATTGGCATAATGGTCGCCGGATTCCAGTGCATCGTGGATTTGTTCAGCGGCTTCGTTGTCGCGTGTCAAAGTCGGTAAGCCCGTGCCATTCAGCAGCAATTGCAGGGCATCGGCATTGTTGCTGTTTGCGATGTGGGTAAGCTGATCGAGTAGGACGGCCCGTGCCGCATGGTTGATATTCATGGCAGGATGGCGTGGCGTTGCAGCCAGGCTTGCGTCGTGCTGTGCGGCGGTTGCTGCGCGGCGAGTGCCTCGCCGTGCTCTTTCCGCCGCGTCTTAAACCAGGAGGCGGTATTGCGCTTACCATGCACTGCGGCTGGGTTGCCGAGGACTTGGCCGAAGCCGATACAGGCTTCGGCACTAATGTCGCCCTTGAGCGGTGCATGGATAAGTTCGCGCACGGCGGGCAGTCCCGAGATTAGCGGCATAGTGATGCCGTAGCTTGCCAGTGGCGGCGACGGAAAATGAAAGGCGTATGTGCCGGCTTCGGCCACCGTGGGCCGGTAGAGTTTACCGACAAGCTCCGGCGAATAACACCAAGCTATCAGCCATTTTCTTGGTTCTATATGTCCTTGCCCAGTTTTCCTGACGGCATCCGTCCAGTCCGCTGTGGCGTTCAAGTCGCCGATTTCATGGGCGAACGCTGCCCACCAATGGGGTTCGCTGTCGCCCAGTGCATCGGAAAGCTCTCTTGCAAATTCCTTGATAGCATCCAATCCTTTTGCTTGCAGAGCGATTACCAGTCTTTCGATTTCGTCATTACCGGGATTTGTCGAAAGATGAAAACCCACTAAGCGGAAAATCGCGATTTCGAAGTCTACTTTACCAGGAACTGCAGGTTTCAGGACATGTCGTAACAGACTTTCTACCGAGGCCAGGTGCAGCAAACGATGGTTGCGCGCGGGACGTTTGTCGAATAGTATCAGATTGCCATGATTGATGCTTTCAGTATAAGTGGACGGAGTACGGCACAAATAGTGCAAATAGTAATCGTGGATAGCAGCCTCAAACCCATTACCGGAGCTTCCAGATGGAAAACAACCGGTGCCATTGAAATGAACTTCCCGTGCTTTATCCACCCTCACATCCATGCGCCAATTTTGCGCGAGCGGGGCATGCCCCGCCGTGCTGCTACTGTAAAGTGCATCAAGCGCAGCAAACCATGGATGGGCGCTGCGGGCGCGGTCGAAAAGGAAGCTGGCGGGCTGTGACGATACCAACGGAATAACGGACATGGAAGCGAGATGGGTTTCTGTTAGGTTAATGTAAAGTTAAGTTGTTCCAGACCGAAATGCAAAAATAATAATAAAGGGGGGTAGTCGGTTAGCGCCACCTCCCCAGTTTTATGATGCGTGTACACCAGAAATCACACCATCCGCTTTACATTATTTGCATTGGATATCAATGATTACAGCATGTTATCACATGTGCCGTTTTCCATGCGATTTGGTCATGCCATGTATATATTCACAGGTGGCGCTA
>DZDI01000025.1:0-27090 GCA_022730455.1 Phycisphaera mikurensis
GCTAAAACGGCGATCAGGCCGGTATCTGTTTACCGCTCCGCGGCAAATATTCACAATAATGGCGCTGGCGCGCTCTGGTCATTGGTGGTATGCTTGATTTCACCATGGATGGTGAAGTTCAAAAACATCGCAAACAACTGGTCGCAAAGACGGCCGCCCGTCAGACCGTGAGCATCACGCAATACCGTGATCTGGTGCGGCGGTATAATCGCTTTCTTGCCCGGTACGATGATCTCAAGAACCAACTGCAGTTTTACCGCGGGCAATGTCAGGATCTGGAATGTGAGTTGCGTGCCATTCACCCGGAGGTCTATCAAGCTTATCAAAAGATCGACCGTCAGGAGAAAAGGCTCAATAAACTTGAAGCGGAGAATATCTTACTGCGTAAGGAGTTGGCAGGAATCAAGGAGAAGTTGCATCAGCAGCCTAAAGTTCTGCCTGCATTTGTCAAAGCCAATGTATCCCCGGACCAACCGCGCCTGCGGCCCGGCCGCAAGGTGGGCCACGCCCCGGCTCTGCGTCCCCTGCCGGAAAAGATTGACGCGTACATCGAAGTGTATTGCGGCAGTCGGAAATGGAGGAACGGGCTTCGGGATTAGGGATTAGGATGGTGCCGCGCAAACCAGCCAGTCTTAAAAGCCAATCCCGACATAAAGGCCATTACCGCGCCCGGCCCTGCATATCACTTCACCTTTGCCGCCCGATGTTGCGGCGTGCTTTACTGCGGGGCGGCAGTTTGCGTCGTCAGTGATTGGCCCTCGCCGCCGGTGAGGGTTTTATGCGTGTTGGAAGGCTTATCCTTCACGTGCAGCAACATCGGCGAAGCGATGGCCAGGGTGCTGTAGGCACCGGTGATTACGCCAATTAACATCGCGTACGCAAAGCCGTGTACCCCCGGCCCGCCGAAGACGTAAAGAATGAGTACCACCACGAACACGGTAAAAGTGGTCCAAACCGTTCGGCCAAAACATTGATTGATGGAGTCGTTGACCAGTTTGGCGGTCAATGGCTGTTTGGTGCGGCCACGGTTTTCACGCACGCGGTCAAAGATCACGATGGTATCATTGACCGAATATCCGATAATGGTGAGGTACGCGGCGATCATGGTCATATTGATTTTGAAATTGTCCACCAGCAAGAATTTGCCAATGACCGTCTGGTGGATGAACACCGCCAGCACGGTAGCTGCCACCGCCACCACCGCATCGTGCACCAGCGAAAATATGACGCCAAAGCCATAACGAATGCCGCCAAACCGCAGCCAGACGTAAATGACGATCAATATCAGTGAGATAAGGACGGATGCGACGGCATTGAGGCGTGCTTCGGCAGCCACTTGGGGCGCGAAGCTGGTGATGCCGGCCAAGCCACCGGAAGTAGTCAATGCCGTCCGGACAATACGCCACTGCGGGGCGGCCACTTTTTGGGTCCAAGCCTGGATCACCGCCTCGCTGTTGGCGTCGTAAAGCAGGTTGGGATCAACCGCCACCACAACGGCAGAGGTTACCGGTGGAGGCTGCGCAGCGCCTTTGGTCAAAGCCGAGGTGGCGGCGTAATGCAGCGGAATCACCTTGAAGGGGCGATATTCAATATTGGCAAAATCCGGCTCTTCACTCATGTTGGCGATGCGTTGAGTCATCGAATGCACTGATTCAGGCGGTGTAATATTCTGCAGCAAAATTGCGACGCCACCGCGGTAATTGCTTACATCCACATTCGGAAGACCAGGGGCAATCTGGGCCAGACTGTTATGCGTAATCGGTATGATGATGGAGTGGTTGACCAGCGTGGATACATGTTTCGAGGACACCCCCACATCGGTAAAGGAAAGCCTTCGCGTCACTTTAATCTGTTTGGCAAAACTCACCTCAAGGGCGTGGGTAAGCCTGCCCACCGGCGTATGCGATGACGGCCCCGGCTTAATGCCGGCTTTACCCGGCGGATTGACGATGCTGGTAATAATCTGGTACTCATTGTGATGCGATCCCAGCGAGTAGACAGTCGCATGCTGCAGGGCTTTGAGGATCGGAATTTTGCGCCCGATGGCCTGAACACGGCGACGCACCTCCGAAACGGGCATGGTGACGCCGGGCTTCAATTGCAGCGTAATCTGCGTACCGCCATTGAATTCGGTGTCATATTTTTTGTTACCGCGGGCGACAAATGTAATGATGCCGCCAACGATGATACAACCGGACACCACCCAGAAAATATGCCGCTTGCTGATCCAGTCAAAGTTGGTCAGCGTGAAGACGCGCATGAACGGCCAACGGCCCTTAAGCCATGAAAAGGTGAACAAGTCGCGGAAATATTGTTTGACGGACAGATCGTCAATTTGTTTCATCGCGCCGAAGCGGATGGCGGTGATCATCAAGGTGCGGGTAACAAACAGGGCGGTAAACATGTGAACTGCCAAGCCGATCAGCAGTGTGACACCAAACCCTTTTACATCTTCTGATCCCACTGCGATAAGCACCATACTGGTAAGCGACGTGGTGAGATTGGCATCAAAAATCGTCCAAAATACGCGGTCGTAACCCTGTTTAACGGCCAACCAGAGCGAGGCGCCCTTGCGAAGCTCTTCACGGATGCGTTCGTTGATAAGAATATTGGCATCAACGGCCATACCCAACGTCAACACCACGCCCGCGATGCCGGGCAGGGTGAAGGTTGCGTGAATCAGTGCCATCACACCCAAGGTCAGCAGCAGGTTAAGCAGCAGGGCAATATCGGCAAATGCCCCGGTGATGGTGTAGTAGGTGAACATGAACAACAGCACGACGATGACTGCGATAACAGCGCTGCGTAAACCAGCCCGCAGGTTATCGGCGCCGAGGGTGGCACCTATGGTGTAAACGGAAATGGGCTGTGATTGCAGCGTAGCCGGCAGCGAGCCGGCATTGAGGGTTTGGACTAATATTTCGCCCTGTTTTTCTATTGATGCGATCGGTTGCGACGCGCTAGGCTCACCGAGCGTAATCATGCCATTGCTGTGGATGGTACTTTGGATGGTGGGGGCAGTGATGGCCTTGCCATCCAGCAAAATGGCCATCTGCTGGTTGATATTGTGACTGGTCAGTTCGCCCATGTAGGCACCGCCAGCGTTATCAAGCTTGAAGTCCACCACCGGTTCACCACTATTGGGATCTGAGGTGAGTTCAGCCCGTGATACTTTCCAATGTTGGCGTCCATCCCCGTGGCTAAGGGCTTTTTGAGGTGTGGTGTAAAGCAGAATGTAATATTTGCCTTCATAGCGGCCAATGGTGTAGGCAGGGTCGCCGCGCATTTTGATCAAGTCCTGCCCATCGCGCATGTTAATGGGAAACCACCCCGTGCCGGCCGGCGTAAAGCCCCGATCAGGGCCGCGTTTTTTCAGTTGAGCCACCGCCTGAATGGAGGCGTTGGTCATGGGGTAGGTGATGCGGAAATCCAGCACACCGGACCCTCGCAGCAGCCGTTCCAATTCCGCCGGGTTATTCAGACCGCCGCTGTGTTTTTGCAGAAAGATGTATGCTGCCTGTAGTTTTTTAAGTAGTGCCGCCCGGTGCGGGTGGGCCGCGACGATGGCGGCAATGTCTTTCTGGACCGTCTTGGTGGGATGCGAGTAATCTGCCGACAGCAGTCCGGCGAGGTTTTGCACATTTACATTCAGCGCCAGCACGGCATTGAGGGCCTTGCTGCGGGCTTTAGTGACCAATTGGAGTTTTTGCACCAGTTTGGTGGGGATATCCAATGGATTTTTATACGCAGCCGTTTGCTGTTCTACATGGTTAAATGCGTCATTGGCGACGGCCAGTTTTTGCAGCAACGCCAGACGGTTGGCATCACCGCTTGCTAGGGCGGCCAATTCCTTTAGGCGTTGGGCACCGGAGGCCACGAGGGCAGCGTGAATCTGTGACGGCTGGATATTTTTGCTTTCCAGCTCGTGCACCAACTGTTGATATTGTTTTTGTGCCGCGCGCGATTTAACACTGGAAAGGGGCATTTGAATTTCAATGCGATTGCCGGTGAGCACGCGCCAAACCAAGTTATATACGTCGTCAGGGTCGACACGCTTACGCAGTACGGCGATAACCTGCTGGGCGAGTTGGCTGGTGCTGCCATGGTAATTTTTCGGTACATTGAGTTGATAAACCAGCGACGTACCGCCGGAAAGATCAATGCCGCCGCGGATGCCGTTTAAATAGATACACAGCACCGCCAAGGCGATGGTTGAAAAAATGAGGATAAATCGAAAACCAAGATTTTGTTTCATGAACCGCTTACACCGCTCCGCCGAGTATTAAATGTCGATTGGCGCTGCGCCGGACACCGTCTGCCGCAGCACGCCAAAGCATTATTTCTTATTCTCTGGGGCCTTCTCTTCCGCCGAGGTGCCCGATGCAGCGTCTGGCAGCACCGCGGCGATAGCCGCCCGTGTGAAACGGGCTTTAACATTGGCCGATTCGTCAACTTTAAGCACCACTTCGGAATCACGCACATCAATAACAGACGCCAGCATGCCGCCGGTGGTCACCACCCGGTCACCACGTTTAAGTTCGCCGAGCATTTTTCGCCGTCGCTTATCCTCGCGACTCTTGGGCATAAGTATCAGCAAATAGACTATGCCTAGGGGGATAGCGAACCAAGCCAACGTCTGGAGCATGGAACCGGGAGCGCCTTGTTTGGCGGTTTGATTGGCGCCTTTGGCGCCCGCTTTAGCTTTGCTTCCAGCCGATACGGCGTTTGCCTTGGCACCTGCCGCAACCGGTGCGGGCGCGGCCGTCGCCTGGCCCGAAGCCGGCGCCGCCGATGCCGGGACGGCCCCATTAATGGGCGTCGCAGTGGCGGCAGCAAAAGCCGAAACCGGCATTGACAGCAACGCAGCAAAAAGTGCTGCAACCAGAAAACCATAACAACGCCTATGCATGCTTCTATCTCCAAGCATCAAAAAATTACCAAACGCCCCGACAAACGGGTCATACCTCAGCACACGCCCAAAGCTCCCCGCCTTCTCAAGTCAGCCCTGCAAGGCACCCTGTCATGCCGACTCTTCCACTTGGTCCACTGCCGCGGATATATCCGGCCCGGCGAGTACAGAAAGGTTATTGTCCCTAATCGCAGCCCTTATGTCCAGCATAAGGCGCTGAAAATACCGCACGTTGTGCAGTGACACCAATGTCGGGCCCAGCATTTCACCCACCGAAAACAGATGCCGCAGGTACCCACGACTAAATTCGCGGCAGCACATGCAGTCACACGCGTCATCCAATGGGCGCTTGTCAACCGCATATTGTGCATTACGCAGGCGGCACACCCCATGGGATGTAAACGCCAGGCCGTTACGCCCATTTCGTGTCGGCAGCACGCAGTCAAACATGTCCACACCGCGCTTGACCGCCTCGATGATATCCTTCGGATATCCCACTCCCATCAGATATCGCGGCTTGTCGCCGGGCATGTGAGGACATATGCCATCGAGCGTCTGCACCATGCGCGTGTGTCCCTCGCCGACGGCTAAACCTCCGATGGCATATCCATCAAAACCAATGGATTGCAGCTCGGTCAGACAATGCTGGCGGCGATGGGTATCGGTCCCGCCCTGCAAAATTCCGAACAGCGCCTGGCGGTTATGCGCATCCAGTCGATCATGCTCCTGACGGCAAATTCTGGCCCAGCGGATGGTCCGTTCTATGGCGGCATCCAAGCGATCGGTGGGGCAATCGACCGGCGGACAGTCATCAAATGCCATGGCGATATCCGCACCGAGTTGATATTGCACCAACATGGACTCGCGCGGGCCAAGTTCGATCCGCCGCCCATCCAGATGCGATTTGAAAACCACTCCGTCCGGCCCTAAATCGCGCAGATCAGAAAGCGAAAAAACTTGAAACCCACCCGAATCTGTCAACATCGGGCCGCGCCAACCCGTAAATGTTTGCAGCCCACCGAGTTCCGCCACCGCCGCCCCACCGGGTCGAAGCATCAGATGATAGGTGTTGGCCAAAATAATTTGACTACCGGTATCGCGAATCATGCGCGGCGTAAGCCCCTTAACGCTGCCGCGCGTCCCCACCGGCATAAAGGCCGGGGTTTCAAATTCGCCCCATAGCGTGCTGATGCGGCCGGTTCGTCCCGCTGTATGCGCATCGGTATGTTCAACCGTAAAGTGGATCGACATGCGGCGAGAGTATAGCCGATACAAACCGTGTTGGCCGGGTTTTGCCGTCCATGGCCCAGATAGCGGCCTTGTGGGCCGAGGCGGTGGTAAGGACCCGGTGGTGCACCGTGGTCATACACTTTTTACGCGGTCACTTTGCAAGGATAGAATGGGGACATGTTTACCGGGTTGGTGCAAAGTTCAGGTACCGTAATTGATAACCAGCTTACGACGGCTGGCTGCCGAATCGTTGTTGAATTGGGCACGCTGGCCCCGGTGCACCATGGCTTGGGGCAGAGTATCGCGGTTAATGGCGTGTGCTTAACGGTCGCCGAGAATATTTCTCCCGGCGTCGTCGCCTTTGATGTCATCCGTGAGACCCTGCGACGAACAACTTTGGCCGAACTCAAGCCGGAATCACGGGTCAATTTGGAGGGGGCCTTACTGGCGGGTGAACCGTTTGGCGGGCATTTTGTACAGGGACACGTAGATGCCATCGCCGACGTACTGGAGGTCAAATCCAGCGTTACCGACTGGCGAATAAGGCTCTCCCTGCCATCTCATGCGAGACCTTTGATAGTTGAAAAAGGCAGCATCACCGTCGATGGTGTAAGCATGACGGTAGCCGGGCGGGATGCCGACACCTTCACCCTGGCGTTGATCCCCACCACTCTGCAAGCGACCACGCTCGGTGCACTGCGTCCCGGGTGTCAGGTGAATTTGGAAACAGACATTCTCGCCCGATCCATCTGGAATTATGTGCAGAATATGCCCTCGTCCATCAGCGGGGTACCCAATCCTGCCGCGCAAGAAACCATGGGGGTGAGAGGATGACGTCGACGTTACCGGTTATTGGCATCACCATGGGCGACCCGGCCGGTATCGGGCCGGAGGTGATCGTCAAGGCCTTGGCAGACCCAACCATCCGCAAATTAGGGCAGTTTGTCGTGCTGGGTTTTAATGAACTCATGGCCTACAGCGCGGACTTGGCGGAAATTGAACCCTTTTGGTGGCGTGACCAGCATGACCGCCTCCGACCGTATGACCATGATGTGGTGGTACTGGACTATGACGAATTTTCGTTTTTAGGTATGGATGTCCGGTCGCCATCCAAGCAGGGCGGATTGGCGTCGATGCGCTTTATTCTCGACGCGATTGAAGCCGCACGCCTGCGCAAAATTGATGCCATCGTCACCGGCCCCATCTGCAAAGAAAGCTGGAAGTTGGCCGGATACGGCCGATGGCCCGGCCATACGGAATTGCTGGCGGAAAAGACGCACGCGCGGCGGCACGCCATGATGTTTGTTGCCGCCCCTCGTCCACTCGACCCCCATCTGCTGGAGCAAAGCCGATCGCTGCAACCCTTGCTGGCCAATCACCGTGGCCTGAAAGTGGTGTTGTGCAGCATTCACGAGCCGCTGTTTGAACTGCGGCACAATTTTAAGATTGGTGCCGTGTTTGATCCCATCGAACTGGTGCACAACGCCATGCGCGACTGGTTCGATATGCCCAACCCGCGCATCGCCGTCTGCGGTCTGAACCCGCACGCCGGAGAAAACGGCATGTTTGGCGATGAGGAAGCCCGCATTATTGAACCGGCCATATCAATGGCCAAAGGTCAAGGAATGGATGTGCACGGGCCGCTGAGCGCTGATACCGTTTTTGTAAAAGCCGCGAAAGGGGTGTACGACGTAGTGGTGGCCATGTATCACGATCAGGGACTAATACCCATTAAATTGCTCGATTTTTCCAGCAGTGTAAATTTAACACTTGGCCTGCCGATTGTCCGCACCAGCGTGGATCATGGAACGGCATTTGATATCGTGGGAAAAAACCGCGCCGATCCCGGTAGTATGAAAGCCGCCCTCACGCTGGCGTGCGACATCGTCCGGCGGCAAAAGGCTCGCAGCGATATTCAAACCTTGCCGCCACCGGAAGCGGCCTGATTCACGCCGCGCACCGCTTTGATGAACGCTTCTATCAGTCCCGGATTTTTTATGCCGGGCCTTCCAGGTTCCTCCACCCCACTTGATACGTCCACCAAGTCGGGCGATATCTGCCCAATAGCATCTGCCACGTTGTGTGGTGTCAATCCACCCGCCACGCCAATAAGCGGCTGGTTGCTGCCCGCAAAGCGTTCGACCCATCGCTGCGCCAGGGACCAGTTAAATGTCTGCCCTGTGCCACCAAGCTGGCCCGGTGCATGGGCATCCAGCAGCCAGATCACGTCATCCGCCGGCATATGAATCATGTGGCGATCGATGGCCACCAAGGAATCGGCATTTTCCACCCGCAGCGGAAAGAGCAGTTTGAGCCGTTGTCGGCGAAACTGCATAACGGAAGGATGATCCACCGGACCATAAAACTGCACCCCGAAAAGGACATCCATGGATGGTGGCGCGGCATCCCATTCCTGCGGCCAGTGATCCAGCAAAAGCACGGCCCGGCCATTTAATGTGACATGGCGTGCGATCTGCATGGCATCGCCAAGCGATATTTTGCGTCGCCCGGCGACCAGATTCAGGCCAATGTAATCAGCACCCAGATCAATGGCCATCAGGGCGTCATCAATGTTCGTGATGCCGCAGATTTTGATTTTGATTGATCGCGGCCGGGGTCGTGCACTCATCGCGGTATTCTAGTCGCCACGGCAAACGATGCCAAAAACGCTTCCGGTTACGTGCTGACATTGAACGGTTATCCTTACCACATGTTGCCCATGAATAATTGGATGGTGGGTCCCAAGATCCATGTCTATTCCGATAATATCGTGTCAGAAATCGCGATTCTGCAGACCGCATGGTCGTTACCGTGTTCCACCGAAAAATTTATTATAATTATCTTGCAAACCCGACGATTGTAATGTATACTTCTCCCCGTCGGCAATTGAAATGGCCGACAGATAATTGGCGGTGAGGTGCTATCAAGGCAATAGGTCGCCTTGATAAAGAGAGAGTGCCGTAGCATATCGAGGTTTTTCCCCTCTTGCTTTCACTCATAAAAATGCCAAAGCCGGGTTAAACCGGAAGGGCACCCGTAACTGTGTGTTTTCGCCGGAAGCGCTCGGAGCGCTTTCGTTGTGCGAATGTAGTGTTTTTTTGTTACTCTTTTTCAGGAGAGATCAGCATGCGTATCCAATCACCAACCCTCGGACTGGCGGTTTGCCTGGCGGCCGGACTGGGCCTGAGCGCCTCGTTCGCCAGTGCGACGACGGTCACCTGGGACTTCAGTCATCCCACGGGCCAACTTGGGACATCCAAAACCTACGGCAGCGTTATCACGCCGCCAACAGGTGAAGTTGTCGGCATCACCGCCTACGGTTACGAACAGCAGACCACCACAGGCGGAAGCAGCAGCTTTAATCGCAAGCGCTCCTACGGCCCAAAATCCACCGACCTTTACGGCAAGGACAGCGGCACCAGTGAGAGCGGCTTAGGAATCAGCAACGATTCGGATCATGAGATTGATTACACCGTCACGTCCGGGCATGCAAGTTGTGGTCACCGTACCAAAACCATATTTCAAAGCTTTATTCAGCTTGATTTGAAGAATGCAATCGAGGCTTTCCCAAATATAGCTGATGCAACCATTACCATCGGCAGCCTGCAGAACCCCGATACGGCCGTGCTTTCCTATTCCAATAAGCTCGGCCATATTGGCACACAGATTGAGCAGGTATCATACAAACACGCGACGGATGGGGTAAGCACCGTCAGCCTTAACCTGTCGCATTTCAGCCTTGCCGATCCATACCTGACCATTTCATCCGCCGGTCCGTCATGCTGCTACCAATCGTGCTGTCACTTCAGCAGCAGCGTGCTGTTGGACTCGGGCGAACTGTCATACACTTCGGCCACGCCGACACCTGAACCGGCCGCCGCCGGATTGCTCGGGTTCGCGGCCATGGGCCTTGGGCTTATGCCGCGTCGCCGAACCAAGTAAGTGCATGGCGCGAACCGGTTTACGCCGGTTAGAAATGACTGAATAATCTTGCCGGGCGGTGACGCCAATAATGTCATCGCCCGGCTTTATAGCTTTTGGCAGCCAAAATCTTCGGCGTCGCGCAGGCTCGCATTGGCACCACCCAATTCAGACACCCAACGATTCACGCAGCGCTTTCCGACGGCAATCGGCACGCGCAACTTTCCGGGTACGCCTCCGGAAACCCTAAAACTCTTGGCAGCAAACATTCAGGTGGGCGGGCTGACCCCAGAATCGGGAAGTATCCGCCTGCAGATGCCCGTATCCGTTGACGGCTGGAGCGCGCTGATCCAGATATTTAACCCGGTGCGACTTGCAGGCGACCCAGCAACCGAGGCCACAGGGTTGGTTACCGACGTGCTTGTTGCCGATAATCTGGCAAAGCTGGCGGGGCCATGGGACGGCCTGGCGGACCGCTTGGACAAAGCTAAGGCGACATGCCACCGGCTGTTTTTTTCACTATTGACGATGGATACAATAAACGCGTTAGAACCGGTTTACGAGGATTGATCATGCTGCTAACCGCAGGCGCTACCGCCAGCTACACACCATACGGACAGGAATTCGGCACGTCTGAACTGCAATATCACGCACCCAGTGGGCGGCGCGGCGGCGAGTGGCCCGCTGGCCCGAAACCGACGGCACCCGATTTTGAGGACAACCAACCGGAATCGGAAGTTGGCAAAAGGTTGAGGGCCATTCGCCAGCAGGCCATCGCTGATGGCATGAAACTGATGTCAAATGAGGAGATTCTTTACGAATTGGGCCGAGGCCGTGAGCGGGGAGCCTGAGTGTGCCGGGTGTATACGCCGATACCTGCGTTGTCATCAACGCGTTTAAAGGGATGGACTCGAATGTGCAGACGCAGTGCGAGCGATAGCTCGCCGACACACTTACCAGCTTGCTTTACAGCGATTTTCACCGCTTGGAATTGCTGCCAAAGCCCCAACGTGAAACAGCCGAGCAAGAAATCGAGTTTATTAATAATTTCTTCTCACGGGCAACCCGTGTCGACTTGGAAATCGAAATGGTGGTCAGCAGGGCAGTCGAGTTGGCCCGCAAATACGGGGTCAAGCCGCTCGACGCGCTGCACCTTGCAGCCGCGATAATCGGTCGGGCGGATCGCTTTGTGACTACTGAGGGATCCACGAGTCCGATGTTGGCTGTGAGGGAAATCCAGGTCGTAACGTTTGCAGATTAATTAAAAGCACCCCCATCGCGACGGTACTATCTCAACCCATCCCCACACAACCCTTCGATACGCCGATTTTGTGCAGCCGTATGCCGAGCCATTGCTGCATGGGCCATACGACCGCAAGGTCGGCTGAAGTTTTTATCTGGGTCATCTGCACCATTGGCGGTTAGTGGGGTTGCCGATCCGACGATTATTTTGACCGCCAGCTATGCGGATGGAAGTTTGGCTGAGAACTCTGCGGTGAATATCCCACACAAATGGGTATAATCCAAGCATCTGCCCGGACGATCGCCGGAATTGCGCCAGGCCGCGTGTTGCCTGTATGCACTTCTTCCGCCTCGTTTGGAATTTGTTTTCGTTTGCCTGTTATCCGAGACATTGGAGGTCGAGGTACACATGCCTGTTAAGTCTCAACCACGTCACAAGCGATTGTTAAGGCTATGCCTCGTTCCCGTCGGCTGGGCGGCGTGGCTTTTTATTCTGCTTTCCATGCTTTCCTATCATCCCACCGACCCTACCATCCTCAACAGTTCGCCTGCCTATTACGTCGGGCACGCAGCCAGCCATAACTGGTGTGGACTGCTGGGCGCGTCCATCGCCGCCCTTATGATGAATAACGTCGGCCCGGGCGCATGGGTTTTACTTATTATGCTGGGCGCTTTACTGGTGGTTTGGAGTGTCGGCGGAAACATCACCCAGCTTATTTTTCGCCTGCTTGGCGGAGTGGTGCTTATCGCCGCCGTCAGCGGGTTGGCCAACCTGATGCATGCAGGAGTTTCGCTGCCCGCCGGGCCGGGTGGAATGCTGGGTATGACCATTGGTTCCGTTCTTAAACGTACACTGTCCACGGCGGGTTCCGCATTGGTGCTGGCATTGGCGCTCGTGGTCGGTTTGCTGCTGGCGGCAGATGAAATCGTGATGGCGATATTCCCGATGACCGCCAACGCCTGGAAAAAAATGCCCACCGATGAAATTGCCGATACCGCCGGAACCGTCGCCGGCGGCATATGGGGACTGCTGGCCAAAGGTTTTGGGGCTTTATTTACCCGCAAACCAACGCCGAAACATAAAAAGGCCAAAACGGTCTCAAGCGTCAAATCATCGACCCGGACACCCAGCACCTTCGCCGAGGATATCGCGCCTTCCCCAGCCGTCCTTCAAACCGATGCGACCGATACAACACCCGACGAACCGGAGCCGCCGATGGATCATTCCCCGCGAGAAACGCCTCGCAGTGAACCGATTGTGCGTCGGCCCAAGGTTATTAATATTGAAGCGCTGCTGCCTTTTCGCAGCGCCCCGCCACCGACCACTAAACAGGATTTGGGCAACTTCCGCCTGCCCGGCCTCGAGCTGCTTGCCGATGCCGAGCCAGCCAATAACGATGGGCAGGAAGAGATTGTCCGGCAAAAAGCCCGCGATCTGGAACAATGCCTGCAAAGCTTCAAATTGGATGTCAAAGTGGTGGCGATCGATACCGGCCCGGTGGTGACGCTTTACGAACTGGAACTGGCCCCCGGCATTAAAAGCGAAAAGGTCGGCAGCTTAGCCAAGAACCTCGCCCGCGCTCTTAAAAGCCCCCCCGTCCGCATCATCGACAACATACCCGGCAAATCCACCATGGGTGTGGAGGTGCCCAACACCGATAAAGAGCGCGTCCGTCTTAAAGAATTAATGATTCTCAGTGAGGCGGCCATGGCCAAAATGGCCCTGCCCATGTGCCTGGGTAAAGATGTGTCCGGCAACCCGCTGGTGGAAGACCTGGCCCGCATGCCGCACCTGCTTATCGCCGGTACCACAGGCTCGGGTAAATCCGTGTGCATCAACGCCATCATCATGACGCTGCTGCTCACGCAGCGGCCCGATCATGTTAAATTTATAATGGTCGATCCGAAGATGGTCGAAATGCAGGATTACAAATCGGTACCGCATCTCATGTCGCCCATTATTGACGACATGACCAAAGCCGAGGGAATGCTTTCCTGGGTAGCGGACAAAATGGATGAGCGGTACGAAACCCTTTCCGAGGCCGGCGTCCGGCACATTCAGCAGTTCAACCAACTCAGCCGCGAGGAAATTCTCGACCGCTTCCAACCCGGCACGCCTGAAGAAGAGGCTCGTATACCGTTTCACATGCCCTACATTGTGGTGATCATCGACGAACTTGCCGATCTGATGATGACCAGCAAGGAAGTGGAAAGCCATATCGTCCGTATCGCCCAGAAGGCGCGGGCGGTGGGCATACATTTAATACTGGCTACCCAGCGTCCGGAAGCCACCGTCGTTACCGGTCTGATTAAATCCAATATGCCCGGCCGCATCTGCTTTCAGGTACGGTCCAAGATGGATTCGCGCATCATGCTGGATCAAAATGGCGGCGAGGTGCTGCTGGGGCAGGGCGATATGCTGATGCTGCGGCCAACCGGCGGAACGCTGCTGCGTGGGCAGGGTGTGTTTGTGGAAGATGCCGAGATCAAGCATGTGTGCAAATTCCTTGCAGATGTAGCGCAGCCCGAATTCAATCCTGAACTCATGCAGCTTGGTGCACCCACCGGCCTGCAGGAATCAGAGAAAGACCCCATCTTCAATGAGGCGGTGGATATTATTATTGAAACGCAGCGTGGCTCGGTAAGCCTGCTGCAGCGGCGTTTGGCGATTGGCTATTCGCGTGCCAGCCGCCTGATTGACCAGATGCGGGCGGCCGGTATTGTGGGTGCCTACAAGGGCAGTCAGGCCAGCGAGGTAAATATTACCGCCGACGAATGGGAGCAAATTAAAAATTCGGAAGTGGCGGCCAAGGAAACTGAATCGGAGGCGGCGGGATCGATCGATGATGAATCCGAAACCGAGGACGCCGATTCCGAAGAAGCGCCGCACAGGAATTAATTTTGCCATACTGCTGCGAGCGGCCGCATAAACACGCAGGGCCCGGAGAAGTTTTATTATCTCACGCAGAGACACAGAGCGTGCGAGGGACGCCCGGTATCGCAGACATCCTGTCTGCATCCTAAGCAGGCGAGACGCCTGCGCTACAAGCCGGTGGTTGTAAAGCGCCCGCGGCACTGCCCCCCTATATAGCTCCGGGCATGCCCGGAATGACTCAACTGACGATGCTTTGGCCCGTATTAAGCGTCTGATCTGGTGATAAAACCTCTGTGCCTCTTTTTCTCTGCGCGACACATAAATCAATACCATCATGCGGTCAGCATGAAACCTTATGCCACACAGAGAAAATGGCCATCCCCACCTGCGAGCGGGGCCGCCCTTTGAGGTCGGCGTTCGCGTTGGCGCCGGCGCCCTTTCGGCCCTGCGCGGCGAGTTGTTCCATTTCCGACTGAAGCAACACAATCCCCGATTGCCAGTCACTGGTATGCGGAAACCGAATCATTGCAGTTTGTCCAAATCGCTGTTGATCGCTGGGTGTGTTGCGAAAGGTGTAAGTTGCAGCCAGTCCCTGAAGCGTCTTGTTATCCAAAATGGCGTCGTGCGGAATAAGCAGATAGGTCCAACGCTTGCCGCCGTTTTTTCCTTCATGTTCCGTTGCGTATTGGCACCATTGGGCCGTCGCGGATGCCTTGGTTTTTACGTCGGTGGATTCCATTTCATTGGCGGCTTTGGGTTCGCAGATAAATTTTGTCGTGCGGGTTTCGACCACAAAGTCAGGTTCGTAGGAGGCACCGCCGGGCAGGTGGATATGAAAGTCGCCTTTGTTGGGTTTGAACCACTTTTGCACGTCCCCCTCGTTTTCCAGTATGACGGAAAATCGCCGCTCGGTATCGCTGTGGAACTTCTGGGCCGGATATAGACACTTCGAAAAACCGCCGAATAACATGCCGCGAATCAATTCCCACTGGTATTAAGTTGCATTCGGGTTTAGAATTGGAAGCGATGGTGGGATTCGTATCGGTCCGCCATAAGAAGCTGAGAAGTCTGCCTATGCCGATATCGCTTGAAATTATGCCGCTGGATACGCCTCCGATAGAACCAGCAAAACCAAAGACCATGGTGGTTCGCTACGGCTACCTGATGGCCATTGGCGAATTTGAAAATACTCTGGATCATAAAGTGGGTTGCGGCACCAAACTCGTGGCGCGAACCCCTCGTGGTACAGAAATTGTGGAGATGCTAACCACGGTTTGCGGAAATGGCGGGTGCGGCAAATCAATCACCCGTGATAAGCTGCTGGACTACATTACCCATTCGGGTGGTGATGATTATCCATTTACAGACTCGGGGCGAATTTTGCGCGTCGCGACGCCCGGCGACATGGCCGAACAACAAAAACTCGATGAACAGAAGGCGGAACATTTGCGGATGGCCCGCGATTTAGCGGCCTTTTACCGTCTGGAGATGAAGGTTGTCGAGGTTGAGTATCTATTGGGCCGGGAGCGGATCATATTCTACTTTCATTCTGAGATGCGGGTAGACTTCCGGTCGATGGTGCGCGATTTGGCCGGTCTGGTTCACGCGCGAGTCGACATGCGGCAGGTCGGTGCCCGGGATGAAGCCCGGCTCATTGCGGATTATGAAAAGTGCGGACAACATTGCTGCTGTAAGCAGTTTTTAAAAGTACTCACACCTATTTCCATGAAGGCGGCCAAAACACAAAAAGCCACGCTTGACACCACCAAAATCAGTGGACGGTGCGGCCGGCTGATGTGTTGTTTGCGCTATGAAGACGAAACCTATGAGGAACTCAAAGCCAAGTTGCCGCATCGCAACAGCCGAGTCCTGACCGAGGCCGGCGAGGGGTGGGTAATCGATGGGCAGATACTCACCCAACTGGTGCTGGTGCAATACGACGATGGCAAAAAGGCGGCCGTGCCGATGGAGCAGATTACGCAATTTAATCTGCCGCGTCCGCGGCTCGCCAACGGTCGCGAGATGCAGCATCCGGGTGATGGCGCCGCACCGCCGACAATGAGTCGTGATGCGAGGTCCGGTCTGTCGGGGGGGCGATCTACCGATCGTGGTACGGGTTCAGGGGCCAATCAGCCGCCGCCGGTACCTCGCCCGTCATCTAAGTCTCAGCGGCAAAATGGTAGGCCGCCGCGTCACGGATCAGATCCATCCAACGGAGGAAAGTAGCCCATGTCGACGTGGCTGCTTAAAACTGAACCATCCAGCTACAGCCTTGCGGACTTGAAGTCAGATGGGCAAACGCTGTGGGATGGCGTGAGCAATGCGTTGGCGTTAAAAAATCTGCGATGCATAAAAAAGGGCGATTTACTGCTGATTTATCACACCGGCGGAGAGAAAGCGATCGTCGGTTCGGCGGTTGCAAAATCCGATGCAGTGGCCCGTAATGGTGATACCAAAGACGTTGTGGTAGAAATTCAATACGATACCACTTTCCCCGGCAGCCTGACGCTGGCACATATGAAAGCCGATCCGGTGTTTGAAGGCTGGGACCTGCTGCGGCTGCCGCGGCTTTCGGTCATGCCGGTACCAGCCAGGATTGCTGCCGTTATCAAGCATTGATGCGGGGCGTAAATCTTACTTACCGACCTCAGGCGGATACCGTCAGGTTGGACAACCCGTGCCCTGTGCGGCTTACGGCGCATCGGTTGCGGCCTTGCCTTGGGCCTCGATCCAGGCATCCATGGCGGCTGCGGCATCGGCATCGGTCTGTTGCTGCGGCGGGTGTTTCATCAAGGCTGCGGAAACGCCGATCAGCGGGCCGCCCACGCCCGCCTTCAGGGCCAGCCACGCGCAGCGAACCGCATCGACCACCACACCGGCCGAATTAGGCGAATCTTCAACCGCCAGCTTTACGTCCGCTTCCATCGGCAGGCCGCCAAAGCCGTGGGCATTAATACGGATATAGCAAATTTTCCGGTCGTTCAAAAAGGGGATGTAATCGGACGGCCCGATATGGATATGACCGGCATCCAGGGGTTTGTGCAGTTGACTGTTGACCGCCTCGGTTTTACTGGTTTTTTTGCTGCCGAGTCGAGTACGCTCCAGCATGTTGAGAAAATCGGTATTGCCGCCCACGTTCAGTTGATAGCTGCTGCTGATGGCGATGCCGCGGGTTTCCGCCAGTGCCATAAGTTGCCGGTGGATGATGGTGGCACCGAATTGTGATTTGACGTCATCGCCGATGATCGGCAGACGGGCCGAGGTAAATTTATCCGCCCAGGCAGGTTCACTGGCGATAAACACCGGAATGCAGTTGACCATTGCCACCCCCGCATCTAGGCAGGCCTGAGCATAGAATTCTGCTGCTTTTTGCGAACCGACCGGCAAATAATTAACCAATACATTGGCCCTGGATTCACGTAAAATGCGCACCACGTCATCGATTTGGATATCAGGGGCGTGATCATCCGTGACGGCCCGGCGCTCCGCGGGAAAATGTTCAAGATGCGAGGCGACGCCGTCACATCGTGGCCCCAAATGCACCAAGGCACCGTTGTCGTCCGGATCGGGGCAGAAAATGTGGGCATTATTTGGTGCTGCAAAGATGGCCTTGGCGACGGAGGTGTGAACTTTCCGTGTATCGACGTCAAAGGCGCATGCGATTTCAATATCGCCAACTGACAGCCCGCCGATGGTCGGGTGCATCAAGCCGACATGAGAAGAATCATGACGTCGATACCACGATAGTCCCTGGATCAGGGCAGAGGCGCAATTGCCCACGCCGACAATGGCAATACGTGGTGCCGTTCCGGCAAGCGATGTGGAGGGCTGAGTCAATGAAATAAACTCCTTTTGATCAGGGCCACCGCGCTGGTGCGATGGTCGGGATCTATTTTTTGTCCGTATCTTCTAAAATCAGGCAGGAATAAGCGGTCACCAGCGGTGCCACCTGCTCCAGCCACCGGTTGCTCCATTTGTTGTACCAGGAACCATTCTGGCGTTGCAGACTGATGAGTTTATGGCGTATTTCGCGACGCCAGTTGTGTTTCACACCATTAATATCGGTGATGGTGGAGACCCGCAATGCCCGGAAGGTACGTGCAAACATCAGATAATAATAAAACAAACCCATGCGGCTCCCGCCGGTTCCAGGGTTATAATCCAGCGTCCAGTGAGACCGAATCCAGCCGAGGGCGGCCCGCACCTGCGGGCTGTGCTTTGTGAGTCCGGCATAAATCATGCTTTTAAGTCCGGAATACGTCATGGTGCCGTACGGAGTAAGTGTGGGCGGGCCGTTGATGTGGTCTGCATTACCGAACGCCGATTCGCCGCCGTTGGCAGGGGTATAAATAAAACCTCCGTTATGCAGGCCTCTGGCAAATGGCTCAGGATTGGTCTCGCTGTTTTCTTGGCAGCGTTCCACAAAGACCAGGGCGCGTTTCATAGCCGGGTTGGAGGCCGGTACACCAGAATCGTGCAGTGCCTGAATGAAGAAGGATGTATTGGATAAATCAGGCCGCCCCGTGCCATAGCCAACGCCGCCGTACCACGAGCTGTTTTTGGTGATGACTTTGCCGTTGGTTTCCTTCATGGGTGGGACGCGCTGCAAGGATATTAAAAATTTCTGCGCGGCCTTAATCTGATGTTTGTAGGCGTGGCCCGGCATGATGGCCAGCGTGCTTAGCACTATGCAGGTGTTGTAATTGGGAAGCACCATTTCAGAAAAGCCCCCATCGGGCCCGCGGGTAGCTTCTATAAATTTCATAGCCTTGACAATGGGCTTAAATTGCGGCTTGTATCCCGCTTGAATCAAGGCCTTCACAACCAGTGCGGTAGCACCGGGACCTATCTGCGGCACCCAACCGCCATTGGGGTTTTGATGGGCCAGCAGATAATCCAGCGCCTTACCAAGTGGTCGGTCGATTTTATACAGCGGCTTGGCCTGCAACGAGTGCGCAGTCATCAGAGCCATTGCAGCGGCGACAAGCAAAGCCTTTCTGGTGAGGTTGTTAAGTTGAATTCGCATACGGGTCACTCCTTAAAACCAGGGAACAAGTATCAGTGTGTCAGAACATTGTCAAAGATCAGAGCGGCATACGTCGTAGCCATGATGCGATTGCCCTCCAGCCACCGGTCCGATGAAGTATTTTCCCAATACCCACCGGGGCGACGCAGCCGCTGCATCAAGCGGATCAGCCGCGACCGCCAAGACTGGATGGTGTTGCCTGGCGGGGTATGCTCCATGGCGCGCATCACGCGTGCATAGACGAGGCTGAAATAAAACAGTCCCGGTGCACCATGCGCAGCGGGATTGATCTGAATATGTCTGTCCTCGCGCAACCAACGTGAAAGCCGGGCAACACGAGGGTCGCGGGGCGAGAGGCTCGCATAAATCATACTTTTCAACTGGGCGTAGGTGATTGATCCATAATTTTTCAGACGCATATCCCCCGGCCGCTCGTGTGGGTCCAGATTCCCGTCGTTCAACCATGGGGCCGTGGCATTCGACAGCGCGACAGGGCCGGAAGGCGGTCGCCCAATTGTGCTTTGGCCGGAAAACCATTGTCTGATGCTGGTGCTGCCAGACGATTGAGGTTGGGAGATCGACCGCAAGAAGGCCATCGCCTGTGTGCAGCGTCGGACATAGGTTTTGCTATGGAGCATGGAAAGCGTCCGAACGACGATGGCGGTATTATACGCCGGTTCGTCCAGCAAATAATAGCCGCCATCGGAGTGGCGGCAGCTTTCAATAAAATGCAGACCACCGGCAATCTGCGGCAGTTTTGGGGATGCGCCCGCCTGCAGAAACGCGCGAATAGCCAAGGCCGTAACTGCTGGTCCGTACCGCCCCAGCCATGCCCCATTCGCGTTTTGTCGCTGGGCGAGGTAGCGCAGGGCTGAAAGCCGCATCTGTTCACCGGTGTGCCACACGGACGCCTGGCCTTGCGATGCGGTGTCTACCCCGGCATTGCCAGCCCGATTCTGTTGCAATGTAACAGTGGATGCCGCCGCACTTGCCACGGTCGCGGTTGCAAGCAGGCCCAAGAGCAGCGGGCGTCCAAGTGCTGAGGGTGCAATCGATCTTCCAGCAGCGATATGCTCCAGCCGTCGCAGCATCTGCGATCGACCGCCAAGCAGGAAGGCCGTCGTCGGCACCATTTTTGTGTCGGGCTTGGCTGATTTGATCAGGGACAGCAGCATTTCCGCATAGGCAAGGGAACATGGTCCATAACCGGCTGCGTATTGGTCAGCAAGAATTTCCTGCGATAGCCGTGCCTGATTGGCAAGATAATAGGCGAGTGGATTAAGAAACAGAACCGCATTGGCAATTGAAATCAGATAGCGCCAGCGAATATCCTTGCGGTGAATATGGCCCAATTCGTGCGCAACGATGGCAGTGGCCTGCGGGTGGGTAGCACAACCCTCGGGCAGCAAAATGACGGGCGTATGCCAGCCGGCAGCCAGTGGCGAGACAACGGCGGTAGAAACCAGAATATCGGCTCCTACGCGATGGCAGTGGGATGCTAAATCGGCCGGCAATTTCAGATCTGCATGCCGGGCATGCTTTATGATTTGCCGCAGCAAGACAGCGCCTGCCAGCAGCCTGCCAAGCAGAAATATCACGCCTGCCACGTATACCATTGGTAACCACTGCGCCCAATGGGAAAAGATTTGCCGGGGATTAAATATGGCAGCATCCGGTGGCGTGAGCTTTTGCGCGGAATGGGTCGCTGGTGCGGGAGCGAGCTGCTTGCGCGACGGATTCCAGGGCAGCAGACCAATGTGCAAGCGGCTGGCGGTCTTTGCGGGTGCCGGGAGCAAGCCAAGCGAAAAGCGGTCCACGTGTGAAACAGCGGCTGGAATAGCCGCGACAACGGCCGCCGCAAGCGCAATTTCAGCAATGCGTTCCCGAAGTGTCACTTGGCGGCAAATGGCGGTGGCCGCTGCGCCTGCCGCCAAAATTAATGTTCCTGAAAACAACCAGTCTACTAGCCAAAGAGCAAAACCCGTCATTTTTGCTCCTCCCGCAGGGCGCGAATTTTCGCCTCAATTTTGGCAAGTTGCTCATCGGATAAGTTTCCCCCGTCCACGGCGTGCACAACCAATTGGTCGATGGCCCCATCAAATATCGATGCGATAAATCCCTTCACGACTTGCGACCGTTGGTAAAGGGCACGGTACACAAAGGCCCTTCCTGGTTCCTCATGCGCTACGAGCCCTTTGTCTTCCATCAAGCGAAGAAATGTCTGAATCGTGTTTTGGGCAAGGTATTCTCTCTCGCAGATAACTTCCGTCACCTGCCGCACAGTGCTTGGCCCCCGCTGCCAAAGTACTTTCAGGATATTCAGTTCTCGATCCGACGGTTTTTGGCCAAATGCCATTGGTCTTTCCTTATCACCTAAGTTTTTAGGTTATCGCCTTCCACATTGATTTGCAAGGGCATTTGTTGAAATTGAACGTCGCAGAATTCTTTGGGATTTACTCCATCTCTAGGTGGTAAGCTGCGATGCTGCTGCGTCTTGGCCCATTCCCGATCCGGATACCTGATGATCTGATGGCTGCACCTGCAGGTTGCATTATTTGTTTTTATGCCACAAGATGTAAAAATCAGACGTGGATACGGCGGTGGCGCCGTGAGACTTCATACTGGTGGCCCTTTCGGCCACGAGGTTGGTGGCGATCTCATATTAGTGTTCAACTTAGTGTTCAACCTCCAAACCATAGGAAGGGTGTACTTCAATGAATGCATGGACATTTCGGACGGCGATAGCAGTGGTGTGTGCTTTGTTGATGGGAGCGGGGGCTGCGTCGGCGGATATTAACGGGTTCGCATCGTTTGCGCCCGCCAACAGCCAGCATGAACCTCGGCCGCAGGTCGTACACGGCGGCATCACGCTGACCAACGGCGGCACGTTTCGAGCCGCGAGTATTTTTTGTCGTCATCGGCAGGACATTCAGGCCTTTCAGGTGGGTTTTACCTATCAAGCCAAGCGGGGGCATACAAGCCTTTTCGCCGACGGCTTGGCGCTGGTGTTTCAAAACGACCCGCGAGATGTGCGGGCATTGGGAGGTGATGGCGGCAGCCTCGGGTACGGGAGCCAGAACGCTTCACTCCCGATTCTGCACAGCGCCGCCGTGGAATTCAATTGGTTTCCGGGCAATGGGCCAGGTGTGTGTGCCCATACTCAAGGTGTCACGGGTCAATATGAAAGCACCGGAATGGTGAACCTCGGCAGCGGTGACCCTATCCGGGTAAAGATTCGATACAACGGCCTATTTATCAGCGAACATCTGAAAGATATGAAGACCGGCAAGACATTTTCTACCCGCCAACTCATTGACATCCCCGGCGCGGTGAAATCGCATCGGGCATGGGTGGGCTTTACGGCGGCCAGTGGCGGTGGGGCCGCGGTGCAAAGTGTCAGCCGTTTTTATTTTATCCGCCAGTCCATCACGCCATGGCGGCATTCTCCGCCCGTCGACTTCGTCCAGCCGCTCCTGGGTACCGGCAATGGCCCGGGTGGGGGCATCAATTTATTTCCCGGGCCGTCGATGCCGTGCGGGATGGTGCAGCTCAGCCCCAATACTGAGGTGACGGGCTTCGGCTACCACAGCAACCAATCACACATTCTGGGTTTTGCCATGACGCACATGAGCGGGCCGGGCTGTAACAATGATGGCGATGTATTTTTTACCGCCACCACCGGGGCGGTTCACACACGTATTAAAAATTTTGAATCGCGCTATTCGCATTCGCATGAACGCGCGGCTGCCGGATATTACCGCGTCGATTTGCTGCGCTGGGGTGTGCGAGCGGCATTGACGGCCACCACACGCTGCGGCGTTGCGAAATTTACATTTCCCGGTGGGCGGCGGGCCAACGTGCTGGTTCCCATCAGCGAAACCCTGAACTACACGCACGCCGCCCATGTGCACATCGAAGGCCGGGACGAAATCACAGGCTATGATGCCAATCATTGTTTCTGTGGTAATGGGCAGGTTTACCGTGTCTACTTCGCCATGCATTTTTCGCAGCCATTTAGATCCTTCGGCACCTGGGCTGGCCCACACAGCGGTATCAAGGGGCACGGCGTCCTGCATAGTGGCAGTCGTATGGAGACACAGACCAATCATCATCAATGGATAGGAGCCTATGTGTCGTGGCCAAGATCCAACGTGCAGCGCGTTGTGACTGTGCAAGTTGGCATATCCTACGTCAGTGTAGCCAATGCTGAAAACAATCTACATGCCGAAGTGGCGGGCAAAAACTTCAGCGCCTTGCGCAGGGCGGCGTTTGCCACGTGGAATCATGCGCTGTCGGTCATCAAGGTGCACGGCGGAACGCGGGCTGAACGCACGGTTTTCTACACCGCCCTTTATCACACCATGCTTATGCCAAATATTGCCAGCGACAGCAATGGCCAGTACATGGGTTTTGACGGCCGCGTGCACCGTATGCCCGCCGGTCATGACGATTACATGGATTACAGCGGTTGGGATATTTATCGCAGTGAAATGCCATTGCTGGGCTTGATTGCGCCGCGGCGGTTGGCGGATATGTGCCAATCCATTGTGCTCATGTACAGGCAAGGCGGATGGATCGGCCGCTGGCCGCAAACACATTATTACACCAACGTCATGTGCGGCAGTCCGCTTACCACCGTAATGTGCCAGGCGTGGGATGAAGGTATCCACGGCTTTGATATGCGGTCAGCGTGGCGGGGCATGGCGAAGGACGCCACCACAGCGCCGCCTACCGGCAAGCCGTACCAGGGAGAGAGCAACATCACTTGGATTAATAAACTGCATTTCGATCCGGATAATCATGAAAGTTATGGTTCGGTTTCGCAGATACAGGAAGACTGCGTCGCCTATGCCGCGCTCTATCATCTGGCCAAGCGGCTGGATAAGCCCCATGCACGGCGATTGTTCCTGCAACGGGCCGAATATTTCCGCAACGTTTTCGATCGGCAGGACCATTTCTTCCGGCCTAAGTTATCCAATGGCCAATGGAAAACACCATTTACGCCGATGCAAACCTGGCCCAGCTTTATCGAAGGCAGCGGCTGGCATTATCAATGGCTGGCGCCGTGTGATATGGCCTGGTTGGTTCATGCTGTCGGGATGGGACGATTCAATCGACGGCTGGAGAGATTCTTCAGCTACAGGCAGCCCGGTTGGAAGAATCAGTATTACAACCCATACAATGAAACCGATCTGGAAGCGCCATTTGAATTTGATTTTTCCGGCAAGCCTTGGCGCTCGCAAGCGGTGATTCGTAAGGTGCTGCGGCAGAATTACACACTGTCCTACGATGGCGTGCCGGGCAATGATGACTGCGGTGAAATGTCCTCTTGGGGGGTGATGACCATGATGGGCTTCTATATGATGGACCCCGCCAAACCAGTGGTAGAGATTAACAGTCCATTGTTCCGCAGCATTACGATACGTCTGTCGGCACCTTATCACGGCAGACAGATCGTCATCCGCACCAATCGCCATCCTGCTGCCAAACCATATATCGACAGCCTGACTGTCAACGGCCATGCTTGGAATAAGGCATATATCCCGCTGAAAAAACTCACCGCCGGTGCCCGGCTGCAGTTTACACTTGGCCACGGACCGGATCGGCATTGGGCGGCGGCACGTGCAGATGCCCCGCCATCAATCAGCGGCCGATAACGGGCACAGCGGTCGGGGTGCGAGAGACGATGCACTGGCCTTGGGAGTCTGCCAGTGCGGCATGCATTATTTGCCGCGTCACCAACTGGAATGTGGCCAATACATGGACGAATGTCAGGCTACGTGGAGATCGGAGCGATGACAGGTTGCATGCATGCGACGGTTTTGAGCCGATAATCCTTGGATGGGCGTGCCGTGTGGCGGCGGTCGCTGCCACGGACGAATCCAGGGGTTCGCCGAATTGTTGCACCAAATGCGTCCGCTGGACGTTATATTGGTAGGGGCGATCGCCGGTATGCAATGGTGTCGCAGCCTGAATTGCCACCGGCCAGACCAAACCGTGGGGGCTTAAACCAGCGATGCGCAATTGGGGTGAACGCTATGAATAAACATCGGCAGATGACGGTTGTGGCCTTGTGTGGTGCCGCCGTGTGGTTGACTGCCTCGGTATCGTGGGCAAAATTTGTCAATCCGAAAGCATGGATTCCGCCCAAGGCCAACCACGTGCGCATGTCCGGCGGAGAATCAACTGCTCCTCTGCCCCTTCCTGCTACTCCGATGCGCCGCAGTGAACACCATCGCAAGCCAGCGCCGCCGGCGCTTATCGGCATGCTGGATCTCAATGTCATCAGCGGCCACCGGGTGGTGAATTATCCGACCGAGACCATTGATATTGAAACATTAATGAACTGGACCAATGTCGCTCTTGGACAGCATTACCGTTACGTCCAGGTCAACCCCATGCGGTTCAGTTACAGCCCTACGCAACTGCCCATCTTGTATATCACCGGCTGGACGCCGCTGCCCCGTTTCAGCCGCACTGTTCTTGAGCGGCTGCGCGGCTATGTCATGGCTGGCGGAACCATTGTCGGCAATGCCAGTTGTGGACGCCCGGCCTTTAATAAAAGCTTCATCGCCTTCGAGCATGAACTATTCCCTAACCGCCCATTTGCCCCGCTGCCGCTGGATGATCCGCTTTATCATTGCCTGAATAAAATCACGTCCATGCGGGTGCGGGTGGGATTTGGCCCGTGGAAAGCCATTCCTCCCTATCTTGATGGGATGTATCTTGGTTGCCGGGCGGCGATTATCTTCTCTCCGGTGGATATGAGCTGGGGTTGGAACGCAGCCCAGCGGCCCATCAAGGGCGGCACGCTTTATGCCCAGCACGATGCCCTGCGCCTGGGAGCTAATATTCTCACCTACGTACTGGCTGATTATCGCTATGCCCGGGCATTTCAAATTCAAAAAATCTATCAGCAATCGCGCATACCTACTCGCGATCAACTTGTCTTCGCCCAAGTGGTCAATAATGGCGATTGGAATCCCACACCGCATGGCTTGCCCAACTTGATGAAATTCATCGATCAAAAAACCACTCTCAGTGTGCAGTTCAAGCGCGTAAAGGTCACGTTGGACAGCACTAAGATCGGTCAGTATCCAATACTTTACATGACTGGGCTGCGTAATTTTTCATGGACGCCCCAGCAGGTGCAGAATCTCCACAATTATCTTCACGCTGGCGGAGTATTGCTGGTGGATGATGCCATGGGTGCGGCCGCCTTTGATGCAGCCTTTCACAAGGAAATAGCATTGGTGCTGCCGCACCACAAAATGCATATTCTGCCGCAGTCCAGCCCCATCTATCATGACTTATTTAATTTACAGCATGTAAATTATTCTCCCTTGGTGGCGGCGGCCGATCCCGGCCTGCACAATCCGGTGCTGCAGGCCATTATGCTCGATGGTGCGCCAGCGGTCATTTACAGCCGTATTTCGCTTTCCAATGGCTGGGAAGACTTACCTAACCCATATGCAAAAGCATACGGCACGCAATCGGCGCTAAAACTTGGCGCCAATATTCTGGTGTACGCCACCACGCATTAGTGCTTGGTCACACCTGCAAATTAGGATTCATTGGCCGCAAAGGCTGCGGATGCAAGGCGTCGGGCTGACGGCGACTCTGGTGAAGATGAGTCCGAGAACGGCGCAGACGGGGTGTTTGCGGCACACCCTCCGGGCGGGATTGAAGTTTTGCAACGGTTGGCTCTTTGACGGTAAAAATGCGCCCGGCAGGAGTCGAACCTGCAACCTTCGGATTCGTAGTCCGACGCTCTATCCAATTGAGCTACGAGCGCATCCGGATGGTGCCGCACCACCGCCGCCACGCCATTATGCGAATGAACCCCAAAAATGCAACCGAGCCCGCCCGTAAGTGTGGTTTGCGCCC
>DZDI01000025.1:27190-28572 GCA_022730455.1 Phycisphaera mikurensis
CCCCAGGCCTGCGTTCCAGCTTAAAAATTCATTTCCAGACGTATGGTCGCCACTAATGCATTGGGATATGCGCCGCCGCCCGTATTATCCCAATATTGTAAATCCGGCTGCAAAGTGATGCCCCGCCCCAGATCAATGGCATAAAAACCCTCCAACCCCAATTCATAGGGTTTGGCCAGCCCCGCATGCCGACTGACATGCGCCCAATCGGCCGCCAAACCCAACTGATCCCGCGGTCGGCCCGGTACCAGCCCCTGTATTAAAAATCCACCGTTGGCGGCGTAGTCGATCGGGCTTACTCTGCCATCCACGGCAGACAAGCAGCAAAATCCGTTGACGTAGTGATGCCGTCCGCCCCGCCAGAGGGTCTGGTCTACAAACCCATATACACCTCCAAACCCCTGCTGTTGTCCACCTGCAAGCGTCGCTACCGAGCCGAGGTGGTAAAACGCCCCCAGTCCGATCAACCCGTCCCCGTGAGACCCGACCTGATAATGCTGATCCAGTTCGCCAATCATGAAAGTTCCATATGGCTGCCCCACCGGTTCCAGCGTATTGAGCAAAGCGTCCAGGCTGTTACCGTAAAATCGGGAGGTGTAAAAGGACCCAAGGATCAATTGAGTGCTTTTGCGGGGTCGCCAGTAAAGTACGGCACCCGGCACGGGCGACGGAAATGTCGGCAGCAGATAATCGGTTGCGGCGTTGGTAGTCGATGGATTAAGGAAACTGCCTGTATCGGGCTGATTATCGAAAATATCATTGGCATCCATCTGCCCGATCTTGAATTCCAGGCGATCTCGCCACAGTTTCTGCCTGTAATACAATTCATATATTTCTGTTACATTGGGCGATGCGTCGATATTATCGAATTGCTGCAACGTGCCGAGAAGAACGTTGTTTCCATCCTGCCCCCAGAGGCTCATCATGTCGATGTATATCTGGCCACCGGGATCATGCGCCAGCCGGTGCAAATGGATGGCAGCGTTAATATCCAGCCTTGAGCGGTATACAAACTGGCGGGTGCTGATGCCGCCGAGAAAATTCCACGACCCATCCTGAATGAGCGATCCGCCGACACTCAGTCCTGACCGCTCCAACCGGCTGCGCCAACCGAACCAGCCAGCCGTAAGCGTATTGGCGTACTGATATGCGGCATTAAATGCTCGGGCTGCGCGTGCGGGTGATGCCCGGTACTGCTTCACCGGCCGTCCGCTGTACGCAGGGGCAATAACCGACCTGGCAAAAGCGGGGCCCGCCACCATGGTGATAAGGCAGGTCCCAATCAAAGCCAGGCACGAGGCCAGGAGTCTGTCCAAGTAATAGCCGGGCTGCGATGTGCCGGAAACGCTCCGGATGCAAGGCGTCGGGCCGACGGCGACTCT
>DZDI01000132.1 GCA_022730455.1 Phycisphaera mikurensis
ATTATTTATACCTTGTCGCAGTCTGCCAATGCCGTAGCTGGAACCCTGTTTTTCTTTTTTGTGGATGAAATTCTTGGTGCGCATCAATTGGCTCCCTTATTTCTACTGGCCTACTTTCTTTCGGGCGCATTGGGAATGCCTTTGTGGTTGTGGTTATCCAGTCATTTTAGTAAAAGTCTGGCCTGGCGCCTTTCCATGTTCATTGCCACCCTGGCATTTTTCTGCGCCTTTTTTCTACGCAGCGGTGATGTCTGGGGCTACGCGCTGATTTGCGTATTTACCGGTTTGACTCTCGGGGCAGATCAGTCCCTGCCGCCCAGTCTTCTGGCAGACCACAGTGATCAGGACAGTCGCAGTCGACCGGGAAATTATTTCGGGTTATTGAATTGGGTGGGCAAAGCCGCTACGGCCTTGGGTGCCGGTTTGATATTGCCACTTTTGCAGGCTCTCGGTTATTCCTCAGGGAAAGATCTTTGGGCCTTGTCTTTTTGTTATGCCGTGATTCCGGCGCTGACCAAAATCATCGCCATTATTTTGATGGGCTATTGGTCGGTAGAAGGTCGGGAGTTACGTTTTTCTGGTTCCATATCTGGGAGGGTATCATGAATACAGTACATAAAGTTTTGGGCTTGTCTTTGGTGATGGCGCTGGCTGGTTGTGCCACTCAGCCGCAGGAATACGCACAAAGCCATCCTAAATTCGATTTGAAGACTTTTTTTAATGGCCCCTTGATGGCCCAGGGTGTTTTTGAAAATCGCTCAGGTAAGGTCGTCAATCGCTTTGTGGTGCGCATGATGGGCACCTGGCAGGGGAATCAGGGAACCCTGGTGGAAAACTTCACCTATTTTGATGCTGCCGGTAAAAAGACCTATCAACAGCGGGTCTGGCATCTTACTGAAACCAGTACACATCACTTTGTTGGCAGTGCTGAAGGCTCGGCCGGTGATGTCAAAAAGGCTTCTGGTGATGCCTTCGGATTTGCCCTGCACTGGTCCTACGATGTGCGTCAGCCGGTCGGTAAAAGCTTTTACAATCTGCACGCCAATGACTGGATGTACATGATCACTCCCGATACGGTCATGGATCACACTGACGTCACCTGGTATGGATTACATGCCGGCAACATCTTTTTGGAGATGCATAAATTGCCGGATACGGCGGCTAATCGGGAAAAAGTCGCCGCAATTAAATAGTTTTATTCATCAACAAGTTCAACCAGTTGCTGCAATTTCTGGGGTTTGAAGCGGGCCCATAGCAAACCCCAGATAAATACCAATAGCACGAGTAGCACAAACAGCACCGTGGCAGCACCTTCTCCGCCGGCAGGTAAGGGCCATAAACTGACTTCCAGCACTTTGAGCAGCAGCGGCAGGGAAATGACGGCGACGATCAGGCTGAACCAGCGCCAGACATGTTTTTGTCGAAATAAATATAGAGGCGTAGCGATATTGGCGAGGCTGTAAATCAACAAAAAAGCCAATCCGGTAAATGTGCCAAAAGTCCCGACCACGGACAAAATGGAAAAATGGCCCACGCTTACCACCAATATACTGAACAGAACCAGCACAGCGAGGAGACCCATGGCGCGGGTAGGGGTCCCATGCGAGGGGTGCCGGAAATGCAAATACTGACTGATGACTTGATGTCCCGCCATGCTGAATAAAATGCGGGAAATACTATTCAGGGTGGCGATGGTCGCTGAAAAAGCAGCAGTAGCCATGGCCAGATCCGAAAAAATGCCCAGCCAGGGCCTGCCAATAGCCTCGGCAATCCGGTTGAGAGGAGCAGGGCTGTTACCAATGGCGGTGGGGATGTGGGCAAAGGCCAGAATTTCAATGTAGGCCATAGCCACAAAAAACAAGCCGACCATCCCCACGGAAAAGAGCATGACCTTGGGAATTGCCGTGCGCGCAGCCTGGGTTTCCCCGGCAAGGTTCCCGGCTGTTTCAAAACCGCCGTAAGCCAACAGGGATAATATTAAAGCCTGGGTAAACGGGCTTTGCTGCAGTTGCGTAAAATGCCATTGAGCCGGATCTCGCCAGCCAAAATGTCCAAGCGTAAATGCGGCAATCAACACAATGCAGGCGATGGAAAAAATTTCCACCCAAAGTCCCCAGCGGGCGGAAATTTCAATGCCGCGCCGCGCCAGTCTCCAGGCAATCAGCAGGTATACAAAAGCAATAAGCGCAATCCAGCCGATGCCGTGAATGGGCCAGAAAAAGGCCAGGGCCTGCTCCAGAAAAAGGCCCCCTAACAGGGGCGCAGCTGCCAGGGCACCAAAATATCCGGCAATCATGACAAAGCCCGCCAGCATCCCGGCTATGGGGTGCAAGGCTTTGCTCAGATAAAAAAACAAGGAGCCCGGAGAAGGGAAATGCCGGGCCAAAATGCCAATTTGCAGGGCGACCAGCATCATCAGGATGCCTATGACGCTATAGGCCAGCCAGGTAAAATTGCCACTGTGCACCGCCACCAGGGAAATGGTAACGGCGGGCATTGCCGAGGGGGTAATGTTGGCGACCGCATGGCCCCAAATTTCACTGGGGCTGACGGACTTGGCGCTGGAGTGCATAAATCGGGATACTCATTATTCTGACTGTAGTGAAAAATTATAAGGGGATGGCCCTATAAAAGCGATGAGAGCGTTAGTCCGGCCAGTGTGAATACAGCCAGCGCCGACTGGGCTTGCCCTGAGGCACTGGCGCATCGTCCCAGAACTGTGCCGCTGGAATGGACAGCGGATAGGGCTCTTGCCATTGTTTGCGTAATGTAGAGACCCGTTCGCCGGGTACTTTAGCAACGGCGGTCAGATGCCGCGCTCCTGGCGCGCCGAGGATAATGCTTTCGGCCTCTGGATACTGGTCTGTCAACCGGGCTTCTTCCGCTTCGGGACGGATGCTGTGACCATTTGCCAAACTGAATCCCGCATCTTCACGACCGCGCCAAAACAAGCAGCCGTCAGGATCCTGGCTGACTTCATCGCCACTGTTGATCCAGCCCTGATCATCCTGAATGCTTTGCCAACCCGATGCGGACAGGCGAGCATCGGCTTGTCCGGGAGAATGATAATGGAGGGTTTCGCCACGCAACGCATATTCCACCAGGGAATGTCCCAAGATAAATGGCTGAAACTCTCCAGGATGCCCCAGCGTGATTCCCGGCCCGGCCTCGCTTTGTCCATAACCTACCCGCAGCGCAGTGCCCTGGAGTTGATTGGCAAGAACTTTACCAATGGGAGCGCCGCCAATAATGCCACCCTGCAGGCTATGCAAGAATTTTGGGGTAAGCAGGCGTGCTATGCGCGGAACCGTCAAGAGATGGCTGCAGTCCTGGGGTGGATGGCGGGCGCGCTGTGCTTCTACCTGAATAACACTACCTGCCATGCAGGCGGGCAGTAATTCCAGTACACCCGCAAAGGCATGGGCCCAGGGTAGGGTGTTCCAGAGCAGACTATTGGCGCTGAGTTGCAGTGCCGGTAAATGGGTGGCGACTTGCCAATCTAACGCAGCAAAGCTGAGTCGGTAAGCATTTCCGCCTCCCATACTGCCCGAGCTCCACAAAATCAGGGCCGCATCCTGATCGTCATGGATGCCGTCTTCCAGTATTTCTTCCTGAACACGATCTGACGGGTAATGTATCCACAGCGCGGGCTGGAGCAGTTTCAGGCGGCGCTGGGTTTCCAGAGGATGCAGGATGGGTAGTGGACAGAATATCCAGTCTCCCATCCAGCAGGCCAGCATATAGGCCAAATAAGCGGGACTGTTGGGTAGGCTGACTGCAATTCTGCTTTCGGGGATGATTTTGGCACGACGCCAGCGGGTTTTAATACGGGCGGCTCTGGCCCAGAGCGAATGTCCCGGCCAGGCATGGGTATTACCATCCAGGTGCCAGTCCAGCGCAAAACCCCGATGCAGACCTTCTGCCAGATGCTGCAGAAATTTATGGCGGCCAGACAAGTTCAGGACACCAGATCCACATTTATTTGCCTTAACAACAAGTGCAGTTGGTTACGAAAATCTTCGGGAATATCACTTTCAATGTGCTGGATTTCTAGATCAACGGTTTGCAAAAGCTGAATTTGCTGTTCGCTCAGGAAATGACCTCCATCCTGCTGAAAGGCATTGTTCAGCATTTGCCACAGGCTGTTCAGGCAGACCAGGTAAAGTTGCCGTTGTTCCTGATGTATTTCGGACAGATCTATCAGCGCTTGCACCAGTTCATCGGCATACGCCAGAAACTGGGTAATGACTTTGTTTTCCGCAGGAACCTGCATCAGCCCAGATCCTCATATAACTGGATAATACGATCGATAAAAATAAAAAAAAGCGGACTTTTACGCATATCGAAAAACATGTGCACATGGGCAGAGATAGGGCGGATACGATAGGTGAACGTATAGTAAAAATGCGCGTCCAGAGACCCCTCCTGGATACCCTGACGGAATCTTCCACGAAACAGGCGGCTAGCCGTGCAGGGTGCGACTTCCGTAAAAAAGTTGCGGCCCAGTACTTCGGTCACGCTCAAACCACTCAGGCGTGCTTCTGCTGCGTTAAAGATTTTTACCTGAGCATGACTGTCCAGAGCAATGATGCCAAAACGCTGCCGGTCAGCCATTTGCGCATTGATCTGGTCGGGGTTGTTCAGGATGGCATCTGCAACAAAAGTGTGGGCTAACATTCACGTTCCTTGGACAAAGACACAATAACAGGCAGAACAGATTCTGTGCCATGATGTTGTTAGGCAGCGGGGTGACCGCCAGAATCCTCTCAAGTCATGGGCTTTCCTGATCATTTATGGGACGATACATCCAGTCAATGTGTGCATGAACCTGGGTGACAATGATAAAATAGATTGCTGTTCAGGGTCCATATGTCAATAAGGCGTCATATACAAAAAGGGAACGGTTGTGGATATCAGCACGGATGAAACAGAAGTACCGCAATTTCCAATCAGTGTGGTTGAGCAGGAAACCGGTATTTCAAAAGAGTTACTGCGCATGTGGGAACGGCGATACGCCTTTCCGGTGCCAGGTCGGGATGCGGCAGGTAACCGTCTGTATAGTCGTGCGCAGATTGATCGGCTGCACCAGATTAATCAATTACTGGCAGTCGGGTATCGGCCGGGTGCCGTGGTGGGTGCCGATGCGCAGAAAATCGACAACCTGGTGGCTGAAATTCCTGCGCAGCACCCGGCAGCCCGCGAAGATCCAGCAGTACTGGCAGAAGCCCTCGATATGCTGGCCTCTGATCGTCCAGAGCAGTTGCGTAGTTACATGCGCCGCCAGCTGCAGCAGGAAGGACTTCCCCGCTTTGTGCTGCAGGTAGCCGCGCCTTTGCTGCAGCGCGTCGCCCGCGCCCGAATGATGGGCGAAATAAAGCCTTATCGGGAGGGCTGCCTTCAGGAACTGCTGATGGAATGTCTTTACGTCGCGACCAGTCAGTTACCGGGTGGTGAAACCCGCCTGCGGGTTTTGCTGGCGAGTTTTCCAGGAGAGGGCCGCACGCTGGAATTGCAGATGACCCGCGCCCTGCTGATGGGTGAGGGTGTAGATGTTTTGTTCATCGGTTCTGAGCCAGAAGTGGATGATTTGATTGCGGCAGCAGAAGCCTGTCATGTGCAGGTGATTCATCTGGCGGTGTCAGCGGCTTCGGTCAATGCGCAGAACCGCCAGCTATTACATGACTTGCAACAACGCATGCCTGCAGGAGTTAGCTTATGGTTGGGGGGTAGTGGTTGCCAGGAGCTGGGAGCTGCAAAGGATGAATCCTGTTTTGTGCGCTTGCAGGATATGTTGAAAGCCATTCGCGAATGGGCCTGAACATCCCTTAGAAGTGACTAACATTTGTTTACTACAAATGATTGACAAAGTCGTGGGCGTGGTCTAAATTTCAATCGTTGATTGAATTCCAGGAGCGTGTCATGGCAAACACCGATTCAGTGCTGGTAGTAGGAGCGGGTCCCGCAGGTCTTTCAGCAGCAGCAACCATTGCCTCCATGGGTAAAAAAGCCGTCATCGTCGAGAAAGAAGATGTTCTGGGTGGAGCCCCCATCATTTCCGGCTATGCGCGTCTGGTCCCCTCGGGTGAATGGGCCAAGGACGCCATCGGTCGTATGGTAAGTCGAGTCACCGGCAATAAAGATGTGGCGATTCATACTTCAACAAAAGTAACCCGGTTTGAAGGTGAAGCAGGCAATTTTACGGCGACTTTGAGTTCCGGTGAGAAAGTAGATGCGGGTGCGGTGGTTCTGGCCACCGGGTTTACGCATTTTGACTCTATCAATAAACCCGAATGGGGGTTCGGCACCTATGAGGATGTGCTGACCACAACCCAGATGGAACAGATGGTCGCAACCGGACAAATTCGTTGTCCCTCGGATGGAAGAGTTCCGGAGAGGGTCGCGATATTGTTGTGCGTAGGTTCTCGCGACCGCCAGATCGGCAGGGAGTGGTGTTCCAAAATCTGCTGCACGGTGTCCACTAATCTGGCTATGGAAATCAAGGAGATGTCACCGACCACCGATGTGTTCATCTATTACATGGACATTCGTACCTTCGGTCTTTACGAGGACAAGTTCTACTGGAAAAGTCAAGAAGAATTCAAAACCAAGTTCGTCAAGGCTCGTATTGCCGAAGTAACGAAATCTCCGGATGGACGCTTACTGGTCAAAGGCGAAGATACCCTGGTTAAACGTCCTATTGTTATTCCCATGGACATGGTAGTGCACGCTATTGGCATGGATCCTAATGCACTGAATCCTGAAATTGCCAAAGTGTTTGGTATCGGTCTTGAGAAGCACGGCTTTATTGATCGCGCCGAGCAATATACCAACACGCAAGGAACAACTCGCAGGGGCATTTATGTTTGTGGCGCAGCTACAGGTCCTGAAACCATTGATGATTCAATGGCACAAGGCCAGTCTGCGGGTGCCCGGGCGGTAGCTGATTTGTATCAATTGCTGGCGGCCTCTGCCTGATTTTCCGTTATTTTTGAGTTCTCTTCAGTTGTGGATTCTGGTGGCCTTGAGGGATGCTATGCATCCCTCTTTTTTGCTGTATAAAGATGTTTA
>DZDI01000133.1 GCA_022730455.1 Phycisphaera mikurensis
CTAAGGGGCCGTGGTCTTTGTCGCTCGTCGTCCATGTATGTTCCCATACGCCATCCTCCTCGCTTCGCGCCCACAACCCCCTAGCCCACCGTTAATCCTAATTTGTAGACGTGACAGAGCACCAGTCTGCCGCCGGGGCTCTTTGCAACGAAAATATTGATCTTTCGCTGGTATGTAACCAATTGCTAACCGGTTCCGCGCGCGGTATTAGCGCCACATTAATATGTGGCGGCATCACCTTGTTGAACTGCGGCACCTGAGACCATCGAACACGTCTTTCGCCATGGCGAAAAATGGATAGAATAGCGCGGCAGCAGGAGACCATGATGCAGGAAAATCAGGCCGGTGGATGTTGGCAAATTGGATGTGTATCTTACTTAAATTCAAAACCGCTCATTGAACCCATCGCCCGCCGAGATGATTGCCACGTGCATTTTGCCGTCCCTGCCGCCTTGCTGTCCCTGCTGGAAAGCCGGCAGGTAAGCGCCGCCCTTATTCCCGTTGTGGATTATCAAACAAGCGATTGCCCATTGATGCTGGTGCCCGCCGGTGGAATCTGCTGCGACGGCCCCACCTTGACCGTCCGCATTTATTCACCTGTTCCGCCACCCCAAATTCGACATCTGTATGCCGACGCCGACAGTCATACCAGTGTGATTTTGTCGAGGATTATCCTGCGCGAACTTTATGGCGTTCAGCCGGAAGTGATCCCGCTTCAGGCAGCCGAACTCAATGCCCCCCGTGAAGATGATGCCGCCCTGCTGCTCATTGGTGACAAGGTGGTCAATGCCGCGCCTAATCAATGGCAGTTTGCCGTGCAATTGGATTTAGGCGAACAATGGAAACGCCTGACCGGCTTACCATTTGTATTTGCCATGTGGATGATGCGGGCTGACGCGCCCGATGCCCATCTTGCACGGATGCTCGCTGACGCCCGCCGCCGCGGACAGGCGATGACGCAGGAATTGGTGTCACAGTATGCCGCCGCCACGCAATGGCCGTTGAACCTGGCGCACAAATATTTCACCCAGTATCTGAAATACGACATCACCCCCGAGCGGCGCCAGGGCCTTGAATTATTTTATCAATACGCACAGCAACTCAATCTGCTTCCGGCCAAGCGTCCTATCCATTATTTTGAACCGCCGGGAATGGATATCTGAAATACCCGCACCGGCGGTAAATCAGACCGGCTGACGGCCTCAGTCGTAGCCGCACCATTGCGTGCTCGGCGAAGATGCTATTGGGTTATGCCAGACGGCCTGATAATACCAACCTTATCACCACGCAGGCTCGGTCGCTGAAATATAAACCGTGCTTTCCCAGGCAGTCTGGTGTACACATGATGCACTTGGAATTGAATCCTGATCCGCCGTGCCGGTACGGTGATGATAAACCGACGACCAATTAACTTTGACACCGGCGTAGCTGGAGAATCGACGGCAGATGGTGCCATGACCGGATACCGTGCGAGATCACATATGGCGACAGCGCGCGAATCGGCATTGAAAAGCGTGACTCTGGTAATGCGTCCCGTGTAGCGACTGACCGCTATTTTACGGCTCACCATCAACCTGCCGTGGCGGTAGCCCAGGACAAGCAATTGCAAATGGGCGGCGCCGGGCACAATTGTCTGCACCGTGCGCCCATCCGTTGGCAGCGCCGCAAAACCCAGCAACCCCAGCAGGCGGGCAGGATTCAGCGGCAGTACACCGGGCGGCGTCTGACCGCGTGAATCCAGTGCGCCGATATAGGCAATATTTTTCTCGTGGTTGATCAGCCAGTAACCGCTGCGGTTGACGCCCAATTCCATCGCGTTCTGCCCCAGATAGGTGGTCAGCAGTAAAACCTCCGCCTGCCGTGAGGACGAAGCCGCAGACGCACCAGCCGACGTGAGCCGTTGAATCAGCAGAACCGCATGGAGCGATACGGAATTGAGCTGGTTGCGGCGGTTGTAGTAGTGAATAGTTAATGATCCTGTCAGTCGCAGCGAATGAATCCGGGCGGCAACCCGGTTAATCTGGCGAACTTGCAGGGTTAGGGGCAGCACCGCTAGGCGAGGCGGCAGCATGACGGGCTGCCGGGCGCAGCCGCCAAGCAGCACCAGGCCGACCAACGCTGCGAATAGTCTGGCCCCGCTCCGGTGCTTTGCGATGGATTGCATCTGCATCTGCTGGTTACCTTTCGCTGGCATAGATCAGGGCTGAACGTGCCGCGTGGCCGCCGGCAGCACATACCGTTCCACCGCATGCGCGAAGCCATCGTCACGGTTGGTACCGGTTGTATGTTGGGCAGCCCGACGTACCGATTCATCGGCATTGCCCATCGCGATGCTAAGGCCCGCAATTTTGAACATTGGTATGTCATTGGGACCGTCGCCTATGACGGCGATGGATTCAGACCCGTTGGCCGTCATCCTAGCCAAAGTGGTCAGGCCGTACCCTTTGTCGGCGCCGAGGGCTGTGACGTCCAGATAGTGCGGTTGAGAGCGGCTGGCCGAGATCTGATGTGAAAATTTTTCCAGCACTGACGCCTCGCAGCGTTTCACCAGTGGATGGTCATCGCTGACGCCCAGCACTTTGGTGATGGAGCATGGAATTGTGCCGTCGGATGGTATGATGGTTGGCTCGTGCTGCACGACTGAAACTTCATGCCGGACGCGTGGCGAGAGTGGATCAGACACCAGCCAATCGTCCATGGTGTATAACCACAATTCCAGCCCGAAGTGCCGAATGATTTCCGCTACTCCAGCGGCGGCGGACGGATGGATGGTCGTCGCCTGCAGCACGCTCAAATTGGGCCAGACAATCATGGCACCATTGAGCGCTGCTATCGGCTCGGTCAGGCCCAGAGAATCAATAAGAAAACGCAGACCGCGCGGAGGGCGACCGCTGATAACCGTAAACCTCATCCCGGTGCTGCGCACCTTGGTGATGGCTTCGCGACTGCTGATCGATAACGACTTATCCGGCTTGAGCAATGTGCCGTCAACATCTGAAACCAGCATATTTATAGACATATAACACTTCCCTGCAAGGCGCACCGCCGGAGGAACGATGGCCGGCTAATTCACCGGAACGGATGCCTTTTCCTGAGCCCGCAACGGCAATTCCAAACGAAAATTAGTTCCCCGCCCCGGCTCGCTCTGCACGCTGACATGGCCGCCATGTTCTTCAATGATGCGCCGTGTGGTGGCCAAACCCAGTCCTGTGCCCCCTTTTTTTGTGGTATAAAAGGCTTCAAAAAGACGTGGCAACTGCGACGGCGGCATCCCTACCCCGGTATCAGACACATCCAAGATGAGGGTAGAATCATGCACGCCCGTTCGAATAATTAAATCACCCCCGGATGGCATGGCCTGTACGGCGTTGAGCATCATATTCAAAAGTGCTTGTTTGAAAAGATTAATATCCAAGCTCACTTTTAAATCCTCATCCGTCAGGCTGGCGTACACACGAACCTGATGCGCTGCCGCCTGCGGGTTGAAAAAGTCGATCATATCACGAATGATGGAATTGACATGAACGGTTTGCCGGTCAAGTTCGATGCGGCCTGCAAATTTTAGAAATGAATCCAGCGTCTGATGCAGCCGATCCACTTCCCGTCGCAAGGTCTGAACGCGAGCGCGGCTGGTGTCCAGATCGGGCACCGAGGCAATATCTTCCTGCAGCAATTGAAGATTGAGTTTGATGGTCGAGAGTGGATTTTTCAATTCATGGGCCAAACCGCCAGCCAATTCACCCAGTTTGGCAAGTTGATGCAACCGAAACTCGCGTTCAGACTCCCGGGTGTCGGTGCTGACGCCGGTCTTCACATCGGTCTGGGGTGAGGATTGGGATCGGCTCATAACACTGCCACCACCTGACGCCTGATGGACAAGTAAGCCGCATCAGGATTCAGATCATAACGGGATTAAGACTTCGACGGCTCTGGCCGAAACACTCGCGACGCACACAACCCCTTCGGCCCCCGAGTAAGTTCAAACTGGACTTCTTCGCCATCACGCAGTCGACGAACCCCATTGCCATCAATCACCTTGTAATGAATAAAGACTTCATTACCGGCTTCATCAACTAAAAACCCGAAGCCCTTGCGAGGATCAAACCACTTTACGCGTCCTGTGGGCATGGTCACCTCCCGGATTTACCCCATCATCCGAAACACCACATCATCCCGGAGCCATTCCGCGTTATAGCCGCGTCGAGCCTGCAACAGCAGCCTTTCAGGCCGTAGGGACAGGTGTCTGCGTATGCCCAAGATGCTGTGATTCATCCCGAACCGCCTGCTTACGGGATAATTTAATACGCCCCTGGTCGTCGATGGCAATGACTTTTACGCGCAGTTCCTGGCCCATTTTCACTTCATCATGAGCGTTTTTGACAAATTTATCCGCCAATTCGCTCACATGGCAAAGACCATCCACGCCGGGAATCACTTCTACAAAGGCACCAAAATCTTTTATTGAGGTGACTCGGCCGGTATAAACCTTGCCAATCTTGACATCCTCGGTAAGGCGCTCCACCTCTTCACGGGCGCGTTCGGCGGCATCCATACCCACTGCCGATATAAACACGGTTCCATCGTCGTCGATGTCAATTTTGGCGCCCGTCGTTTCAACAATGCGTTTGATGGTCTTCCCGCCAGGGCCGATGACCTTACCGATCTTTTCCGGATTGATGTGAATCGTCAAGAGCCGCGGGGCGTAGGGCGAAATTTGTGGCCGCGGGGCTGAAATAACCGCGTGCATTTTTTCGAGGATGCTCAGCCGGGCGATCCGGGCCAGTTCAAAGGTCTTTTCAATCAGGTCATGCCGCAGACCATGGATTTTCAAATCCAACTGTATACCGGTAATCCCTTGCGTGGTACCGGATACTTTAAAATCCATATCGCCGTAGTGATCTTCTTCGCCGAGAATATCGGTAATCAGCACCTCGCGGCTACCTTCCGTAACTAAGCCCACGCTGATACCCGCCACCGGTCGCACCAATGGCACACCGGCATCGAGCAGCGCCAGCGTGCCGCCGCAAACCGACGCCATCGACGAACTACCATTTGATTCCAATATGTCCGACACCAGCCGCACCACATACGGGAACTGATCCGGGGCGGGCAATACCGGTTCCAGCGACCGTTCGGCCAACGCACCGTGGCCGATCTCACGTCGCCCGGGGCCCATGATCCGTTTAACCTCGCCCGTTGAGAACGGCGGAAAGTTGTAATGCAGCATGAATTTTTTGGAATATTCGGCCCCGAGTCCATCTACAATTTGTTCGTCATCGCCGGTGCCCAAGGTGGCGGTAACCAAGGCTTGCGTCTCACCACGCGAAAAGATTGCCGATCCATGCGTCCGCGGCAAGATTCCCACTTCACACTGAATAGGCCGTATCGTGGTGTTGTCGCGGCCGTCGGATCGCTTGCCATCCAGAATAAGTTGCCGAACCACTTTTTCTTCCAGCATGGATATCGCCATTGCGACATGAAAAGCGCCATGCACGGCCGTAGATGCGGTATTTCCATCGGCTTTGGTAAAGGCCTTGGCGATCTCTTCAGTGACGGCATCAACCGCAGCACCACGTTCGTGCTTGCCGGGCATTTGCTTGGCCGTGCGTAATTTGTCGCCGTAGGCGGCCACGGCCTGTACCAGCGCATCGGATGGAAGATTGGTATTGCAAACCTTGGCCTTGCCCACCTGAGCCATTAATTCTCGCTGAATACCCACCAGCCGCTTGATGTGCTCCTGGCCCAGGGCAATAGCCTCCAGCACCACGGCTTCAGGTAATTCTCGGGCGCCAACCTCGATCATGTTGACGGCTTGATCGGTTCCAGCAACCAAGAGGTCCATATCGGACTGATCCAGATCAGCCGCCGTCGGCATGACAACCAATTGGCCGTTGACACGAGCCACACGCACCGCTGCCAAGGGGCCTTCAAATGGCACCTGGCTGATGGCCAGCGCCGCGGATGAACCGATCATCGAAAGCACGTCAGGATCATTTTGTCCATCGGCCGAGAGCACCATGACCTGCACCAGGACTTCATCAAAATAGCCCAACGGGAACAAGGGGCGGATGGGCCGATCAATCATACGGGCAGTCAGCGTTTCCTTAGTGGACGGCCGCCCCTCTCGTTTGATAAAGCCGCCGGGGAACTTGCCAGCCGCCGAAACTTTTTCGCGGTAATCAACGGTCAGGGGGAAAAAATCGGTTCCAGGCCGTGGATCGGTTGTGCAGACCGTAGCGAGGATAATCGTTTCTCCAAACCGCACCACGACCGCACCCGCCGCTTGCTTGGCCAGATGCCCCGTTTCAATCGTCAGTAAACGCCCGGCAATCTCCGTCTCAACTTTAACAACCGTCATGAATCCACCTTACTACTGATATGCTGCCAACAACATCACTCTAAAATACAATCCAACCGACGTGCAGCATTGTCATTCTCGGCTAAATCTTAAACACAAAATTTCGTGGGCCAAACTACGCCCTATAAAGCATACAGGCCTACCAATCTATTATGGGGCAGGCCTGTAAAAAAACACTTATTTTCGCAACCCCAGTCGGGTGATCACGCTTTGATACCGCTGCGGATCGGTGCGGGTCAGATACTTAAGCAGGCTGGAACGCTTACCGACCATTTTCAATAAGCCACGCCGCGAGGAAAAGTCTTTTTTGTGCGATTGCAGATGCTGCGTCAGCTCGGTGATCCGCTCCGTGAGGATAGCGATTTGCACCTCGGCAGAACCCGTGTCTCCCTCGTGAATCCGCATATTGGATATGATTTCTGACTTTTTCGACTGATTTAACATTAACAATGCCTTTAACACCGATACAACGGCGGGATACCCCCAGCACGCGCCGGAGAGTTCCTCGCGGGAAAACCAGAACCCCAGATTATATCGGTACACGCCAAAGTGGCAAGACCGACCCCATGCACCGAACATACAACATACAACATACAGGGCTGGCAATTTTTTCGGGCAGCAGCACCGGGCAAGCGCGGAGCTATATAGCCTTAGCATTACCCACATCTTTTTAAGAGAAATAGCCGATAATACTA
>DZDI01000134.1 GCA_022730455.1 Phycisphaera mikurensis
CCTGACCGCCAGTCACCAGTCGGGTTTCTTGAAACCTTTGGAAAGGCGTGGTACTGTTTCCGGTTACGGCAGAATAAGTCCCGATCGAGGAGTAGCGCTGGTGCAGATGTTCAAACGAATTGTGAAACGATCCGGTGTGGCCGTTGTGGCGGTAGCTTTAGCGTCTTGTGGCATGGCTTATGCGTCCGCGCCGCCGATCCCAGCATCGACAGATTCCGCCCTCACATCAGTGCAGAAGGGCGAATTAAAAGCCTATGTGCAGTATTGGTTCAATCGTATCTCGGCGACCAAGTCGTATCGGATCATGGCGCACGCGGCCAACGAGTTGCTCAAACCGCTTAAAGGGCCAGGCGAGCAACCCTCCGCCATTTTTAGTTACGATTATGGCACCATCGTCAGCCGCACACTGCGCCCACTGCTTACAGACCCGGAACGCGATTTAGTGGCTGCCGTGGTACTGGGACGCGTTGGCGATCTAAGCACCCAAAGCTCTCTGCAACTGGCATTGCAGAGTAAAAATGCCGGTGTGCGCTATTGGGGTGCGGTAGGCTTAATAAAGATATTACCTCAACTGCAATCCATCCCGCCGGCTTATCAGGAGGCCGAAGATAAATTGGTGGCGGCATTGCAAGTCGAGCAATCTCCCCTAGTGGCCGCGAAACTGGTCATCGCCTTGGCCGAATTTTCTCCGCTTCCATCGGGTGTCATATCGTCGCTTGTTCACATCCTGGCCGCCGAAGCCAAACTCTTCTCGCTGCGGCCGCCACTTACAGTGGCGCAAGCGGGAGAATTATCTCAATCCCTTACCGCTCTCCTGGAGGCTCAGGCCCATCCTACACTGGCCGAGAAAACTCAGACCGCCACATACCTCACCCAACTCCTGAGTTTTACTTGCCAGTATTGGGCAGCGAACGAGTTGGATCGAAACCAGCGACAATTCGCACCAGCCGCGATGCTGGATTTCACCAACGCCCTCAATGCGCTCACCGGTACGAGAAACTTCACCATCGCCGGTTTATCATCCGCGAGTAATAAGGCGGCCACTTTATTAGCCGTCAATGAATTGACAGGTTCGCAGGGCCAACCCGGCGTCATACAAAAAATGTTTCCCAAGGTGCCCATCCCGGCTCGCACCGGCGGCAATTGATAAAGATTCACCACCTCTGTGGGCATATCCAGCATGGCAGAAAATCAGATCGATTGGATTGATATTCCGCCGGTGATTGCTCCTTTTGATGCCAGCGTCCAGCCGCCGGGCAGTAAAAGCATCACCAATCGAGCCTTGGCACTGGCCGCGGTTGCCCACGGTGATTCGGTTCTCACGGGCACTCTGTTTGCCGATGACACAATGCGCATGATCGACGCCCTGCGCACATTGGGCATCGATATGAAGATTGATCAGGCGGATCGCCGCATTACCGTCACCGGCAGCGGTGGGGCGTTTGCCGATGGTCAGTTTGATATTTTTTGTCAGAACGCCGGCACCACCATCCGTTTTCTAACTGCCTTGTGCGCCGCATCGCCCGGTCGCTATCGGCTTGATGGCAATCTTCGCATGCGCCAGCGGCCGATGGGTGAATTGGCAGCAGCGATTGCGGCCCTTGGCGGTCGAATCGAGTTTGAAGCTGCCAATGGCTATCCACCTCTTATGACCGGTGGGGGCATCCCCGGTGGAGCTTGCCAATTTGAGCACACTCAAAGCAGTCAATATATTTCCGCCATACTCATTGCTGCGCCGCTGGCCCGCGCGAACGTCGAAGTGCAACTCCGCGGGGCTGTGACCAGTGAACCCTATGTGCGTATGACGCTGGCGATGATGCAGCATTTTGGCGTTTGTCCGTCGTTGCCGCCAAGTGGGCATGGTGAACTTAAAATCATCCGCGTCGCGGCGCCATCCATGTATCGCGGCTGCGCGTTTGCGGTCGAACCCGATGCCAGCAATGCCAGCTATTTCCTTGCCGCCGCCGCTGTCACGCCCGGCAGCCGAATAGCCATCCCCGGGTTGGGCACGCAGTCGCTTCAAGGAGATGTTCTCTTCGCCGACGTACTGCGTCAAATGGGGGCCGACGTATTTATGGATCACACGCGCATAGAAATTGCCGGACCTAAACGCTTAAACGGCCTCACCATTGACATGAATACCATTCCCGATATGGTGCAGACATTGGCGGTCGTTGCCCTGTTTGCAGATTCGCCGACTCTTATCGTAAACGTGCGTAATTTGCGTCTTAAAGAGACAGACCGTCTCTCTGCCTTGGAAACTGAACTGCGCAAATTAGGCGCTCGCGTTCACACCACTGCCGATTCCATTGAAATTCATCCTGCCGAAACCTACGGCCCTGCCGCCATTGATACCTATGATGATCATCGTATGGCGATGGCATTTGCGGTAGCAGGCCTGCGTATTAAAGGTGTCCGCATCAACGACCCTCGGTGCACCGCGAAAACCTATCCCGAGTTTTTCGCCGATTTTATGGCCACCATCACGCCACGCCATTAAAAAATCCTCCAGCATCATGTTCACCTGCAACCCCGCTGAGAATAAATATTTTCTTCCGACGTTTGGCGGCAGACTGGCTCCCGTCTTGGACCGATTCCTGGGACTGTGCCCAAGGCGTCCGGTGCTGCACACCGCAGGCAGACTCCCTTTTTAGCGGTGAAATGCTAAGATGCACTGCCGCGTGCTTGCGGATGATGAAAGGGTAACGTGTGCCGGACGAATCCAAGCCAAATCTGCATGCCGAGGCACCCATTGCCGTCTACGATTCAGGCCTCGGCGGCCTGACGGTCGTGCGGGCTATCATGCGACTGATGCCCAGCGAGTCAATCGTCTATTTTGGCGACACGGCACGCGTACCCTATGGCAATAAATCCGCCCGGACGGTGGGACTTTTTGCCTCACAGTGCCTGCAATTTCTCGCGCGACTTCATCCCAAAATAATGGTCGTGGCCTGCAATACGGTCAGCGCCACTGCCATGCCGGCGCTGCTGCGTGAATTTACTATTCCTCTTTATGGAGTACTCGAACCCGGAGCGGCTGCGGCTGTTCGCATTGCTCGCCGTCGGTTTCCCGCTGGCGACTGTTCTATTGGGTTGATCGCCACCGAAGCCACGGTTGCCAGTCGAGCCTACCCGATGGCCATCAGCCGGATCGATCAACATGTACATGTTGCAGCGCGGGCGTGTCCCCTATTAGTGCCGCTAATTGAAGAAGGACGGGATGGCGATTCGCCCCTCGTAAAAATAGTGCTTGAAGAATACATTGATCCACTGAGGCAAATTTCGCCGGCGGCTTTGATCCTGGGCTGCACGCATTACCCCATATTATCCGATGCTATTGCAGCCGCCGCGAGTCCCGATACCATTCTGGTGGATTCCGCGGCGGAAACCGCGGCATTGGTGCGTAACCGGTTGCAATCGCTTGAATTGCTCCGCACCGGATCGGCCGGAAAATTGTCCTGCTACGTGACGGATCAAGGACAGCGGTTTGAGGCCATCGCCTCGCGGTTTTTAAGTAGACCCGTTGGACACCCGGTGTGGGTTGATCCGGAAAGCATTGAAACATCAACTATGGAATCCATTTAATGCATGATCGTCTGCTGAAGAAAGTGGCTCGCAGATATGCCCTGGGTGTGGTCGCCCTCGTCGTGTGCTGCGGTCTGATGGTCGGTTGCTCGGCGGGTTCCAGCGGCACGCCGCGGGATTTTAATGCACTGATGAACGGCATGTTGCATCGTTTGACGGGCAACCCCGACTCCAACTCGAAAACGCCGCTCAAAGAAGCCGCCCGAATGTTTGACAATGCCAGCCCTGACCAGCAGCGCGAGGCAATCGCATGGTTGGCCAGGCAGCCCTATGGTCATAAAACGGCCTATCTGCAGGCCTATCAAATTGCGGCCCAGGCCCCTTCATCCCTCGTACGCGGTCAGGCCATGATGGCCACTGGAACCTCGCATGATCCCAAGTTGGCGCCCACCATCGCCAAGGGTCTTGCGGACCGTTCGTCATTTGTGCGGATGAGCGCCGCCATAGCCGCTGCTGAAATTGTCAATCCCATTCTAATTGGCCCCCTGATAAAAGATTTGCGTGCTGATTCAGATAATCAGGTTCGCGTGGATGCCGCGCTGGCGCTGCAACATTACAATACACGTCGTGTGCATCGCGCCTTGATCTATGTGCTTGATGACCCCAATGTCGCTGTCGCGCAGGCGGCATGGAGTGTGCTTCATAAGCAGACCGGTCAAAATCTACCCATGCATGCCGGGCCGTGGCTTAAATGGCTGCATCACTCCCACTGAATTCGGTGTCCGGATTTTGGCCCCATTCCCGTCTTCCTCCTGCATTCCCCATATCGCGGTTGACGCATCCGCCGCCGATTTTGTAACCGCCGGTCATGTTTTACCCGTGCGTCTCGCGCCCGCGAGTTCGTTCATGGCGGCTCCAATGTTCGTCTGGACGTGATGTGAGGTGCACGCCAGACCACGCCAGACCACGCAAACCAACGCGTCGGTTCAAGCCCGGCGGCTGACCGTTCCATACGCGGATGCTTCCCCCGGGCCGATTTTTCATCGCGCCAGTAAGCGGGTGTTACGGCATCACTTGAGTCTACGCCGCAACCAACGTGCCAAGTTTATCGGTAAATACCGCAGATGATGAACCAGTGATTCATAGCGCATACGACGGGCAATTTGCCGCAGTTGATGGTCTTCCGGCGCGATATCCAAAGCCTCATTCAGCCAATATCGTGCGCGGGCGTAATCATGGCGGTTGAGATAAGCCATCGCCAGATTCGACATCGCCAGTGCATGCTTGGGCTGCAACCTCAGCGTTTTTCTACACTCTTCGATGCCCATATCCAAGTCGCCACTGATAAGGCAGGCGACCGCCAGTCCATGATGGGCATCAACATTGACGTCAGAGTTTTGCAGCACACGGCGCATGGCCAATTTCGCCGCTTCCAACTGACCCATGTCAATGTGCAGGCTGCCGAGTTCCAGCAGCGTTTGGTCATCAATTTCAGGCTGGGCCAATTCACAGTTGGCATGGTACAGCGCTTCGGATCGATTTTTGGCGCGGTGATAAATTTGAGCCATTCGCAGGTGTGCGCCCACAAAATGCGGGTCGTGCCGCAGCACAAATTTGAAGCGGTCTAGGGCCAGCCGAATATCGCCTTCCAGTTGCGCCAAAACGCCCAATTGAAAATGAGCGGTAGAATCGTCGGGTTCTAAATCAAGAACCTGGCGGAACTTTTCAGCCGCCAAGCCATTATGGCCCATCTCCATGAGCAATTCGCCCAAATCCAGCAGCGTATCAATGTTGCCGGGATCTGACCGTAATTCTTCCATTAAATGGCGGCGAGCTTCCGCGTGCTGACTCTTGGCCCAGTAAACGTCAGCGATTCGGGCGTGCACCTGCGGGTAATCAGCGTCAATTTCCAGTACCTGCTGCCAGCACCATAGGGCACGGTCATAACGGCCACGGGCAAACAGTGACACCCCGATATTATAGAGACACACGGGGCATTTTTCTTTGTATTGGCGGGCGATGTAGAACATCTCCTCGGCCCGATCGTGATCGCCCAGCTCGGTATAGGCCACGATGCGGTTGCAGTAGCCGGATTCATAATTGGGATCAATTGCCTCGACGCGTTCAAAATAACGAAGCGCCTCGCGATAGCGCTCCAGTCGATTGCAGTCGGTGCCGGCCGCCGTAAGCGATTCAACATCCTGGGCGTCAATTTCCAGCGCTCGCTGGTACGCATCCAGCGCCTCTTCGTGGCGTTCCATCATGTCAAGGGTGAGGCCCAGATTAAAATACCAAGCCCCCATATGCGGGTTGATTTCGATCGCGCGCTTGAGTTCAAATAAAGCTTCTTCCCACTTACCTCGTTCATAAAGGTCGTGGGCACGTTCAATACGCCGTTCTGCTTCCTGCCAGTCACTCATTCGGGCCCAGCTCCAATTCCAACATCATGCTAGCAGACCGGGCATCTCAATCCAAGCGGTCAATAGACCAGCATGTCCAATACCGTCACCAACGATAAAGAGTCGGTGTAGCCGTTACGCGTCTTGGGTGTGGCAGCCTTTGCATCAATGATGGCGTCAGCGGCCTCCAGCACGGCATATTTTTCCCGCAGCGCAGCGATACGGGGGTTGGTACTTGTTTGCATGGCGTGAAACAACTTTTTAATCAATGCCCGTTTGCCAACATCCGTCCAGACGTAACCGCATTTAAGGCATTCCTGCACATCCACGGGAACCATCAAATGCAGTCGATTGATCCGCATGGTGTGCCGGCATTGAGTGCAAGTCAAAGGACGTTTGAGGTCCGATTCTGTCACCAGGCCGGCGAGTTCTTGAAGGCTTGGTTCATTGGAGGGTGTTTCAGTCACGGGCGTATCGGCCAATACCCAGTGCAACAAGTTGGGCTTTGGCGACCAGTTGCCAAAACAGTTGCTGCACGTACAGAAGTGGAATTGCTCTTCCTGCACGCGGGACATTAACGTAAAACACGACGGGCAGCGCGGCACGGAATTATCCTCGACAGACGCCACAACACGACCGTCTTCGATGATAACCGATGGCGCCTGCCAGTGAAAATCCAACTCCCGTGCCTGATAACTCAGTGGATCGGGCGTGGCAAATTTTTTCGGGCAGCAGCCCCGGACAAGCCCGGTGCCATATAGGGGGGCAGTGCCGCGGGCGCTTTATAGCCACCGGCTTGCCGGTGGTTGGCGCTACCGCGTACCGGCGGCTTGTAGCGCAGGCGTCTCGCCTGCTTAGGATGCAGACAGGATGTCTGCGATACCGGGCGTCCCTCGCACGCTCTGCGCCTCTGTGTGAGATAATAAAACTTCTCTGTGGGACATAAAGTTTCATGCCGATCGCATGATGATATTGGTTTAGGTGTCGCGCAGAGCGTTTAATACAAGAGATTTATTTAACCCGGCGTTTCTTTGCGGTGAGAAAAACCATTTGCACCGCCAAGAGCGC
>DZDI01000135.1 GCA_022730455.1 Phycisphaera mikurensis
GGCGGCCGCGACGGTACCCATCTGGTCTTGATGAGTCATCCCAAGCGATGAAACACGGGATAAATTTTTGCTTGGACGAAACGGTCAGGCAATGGTATATTTCCGTATTATTGCCGCCGTAGCTCAGTTGGTAGAGCGACGCTTTCGTAAAGCGTAGGTCTTGGGTTCAAGTCCCAACGGTGGCTTTTGGTCATCGATAAAGAAATAAAACGTAGATTCGGGATAAGAGGCCTGCATCCGGAATGTTTCCGGCACATCGCAGAGGCTCCTACACTAACTTTCGGCGCTTACGTCCAAGCAGCGCCACCCCAGCCGCTGCGGCCAAAAGCGCATAGGCTGCGGGTTCAGGTGTGGCGATGCTGGTGGCAGTCGTTGAAAAAGCCAAGGCATAGGTATCGCTGCCGACAAAGTTACCACCGCTGGTCAACACTTTCAGGTCGTAATTGATGCCCGGCGTCAATAATGCATCAACCTGCTGCACGTTATCGACGGTGCTGATACTTTCGGATACCAAGGCATCTGTCTGGGCGTTAAAAAGCTCCAGATAAATGGGCGTCTGCTTTTCAGAATAGACTAATGCGCTGCCGCCTTTCGGTATCGCAGCGGAAGTCTGTGCGTTCCACACCAAGGTGGCTTTGAAGGCGTCCTCGGAACCCGTTGTCGGCGTGATAGCGGTTAAAATATAGTTGTCGGCGTAAGTGGTGGTATTAGAACTGGTACCATTGTTACTCAATGTCTCAACATCCCATCCGGCCGCTTGATGGATGGTAGGCGTAGTGGTGCCGGATGGGGTCACCGCGACGCGTCCGGCTGCAAGATTTTGATACGCATTATTCACATTCAAAACGCCGGCGCCGTATTGAGGGTCAAGCGGTGCGGTGGCCGTATGCGTCCAACCTGTTGGTTGGACGGCCCCATTCATCAGCAGGGCCTTGACGGTCTGCGGCAAAACGGCGTTTTGCTCGTATGTAGCTTGCGACCAGCCGCCCGCGGTTGCCGCGCTATAACCATCCCCTTGCGTTCCAGCTTGAATCATCAAGGCTGCCGCACCTGAAACCAACGGCGTTGCATAACTGGTTTCACCGGCGGGCGCGACAATATCAGGTTTGCTGCGTCCATCAAATGTTGGGCCAGTCTCGGTCTGACCGCCGTAGCTTCCTACCGCAATCGAGTTATAGGCTGTTGCCGGAGGATTGATCATGTCCGGTTGGCCAGACTGTGCGGAATAATTGCCCACGGCACTGACAATGACGGTATTGTACGTATTGACGTACTGGTCGTAACCCCAGTCAATATTTTTCAAATATTGATCCGTCTCGGCGCTGGTAAAGGTGGATGGCACGCTGAATATAAAGCTTTGGTTGATCACGGCCGCCTGGTTGACAGTGGCCTGTTGATTAGTGGTGGGATTGATCATCTGGTCTTGCGGGCTTAGGCTTAGGCCAACATTGTAGGTGGCAAATGTATCGGCCTCGTAATTGCTGATGCTTGCAACGCCCGGGGCGACACCAATGGCCGATGAGCCTGAAGACGGCACTCCACCGTAAAACACCCCCCCTACGGTATTGGCATGGCTGGATCCCTGGGTCGAGGTGTAGCTGTTGGATAAGGTATAACCACTGCTTGCGGTACTGCTTGGGTAAATATAAGTAAATTTCGATTGCGGTTGGTTGACCGACGCAGGATTAACTTCAAATGTGTACGGCGGCGGTGTGGTGTTAAGAGATGCTTCCACCTGGGCCACATTGACGCCGGCACCCGTAAGAGTTGGATTGGACGTCAGCAGAGCGTTTAACCCGATGCCGCTGGGGCTGGCATACGCGGCGGTGGTGGCGGCCATAGCGGCGCACGCCACGCCGAGCGCGATACGAGCACCCGTATGTGATGAAGACGGCGTTCCCGACATCCGACCGCTGGTTTTGGTCGATTTGTGAATCTTCAACATTGAACAGTTTCCTCCAAGAACGATTGCACCATACACGCGATTGGCCCAAATTGTTTTTTATGCCACAGCCGTGGCGGCCACCCTCCTGGGCAGACCTCTGCCAAGAAGCTCACAGTTGCCAGTGTAGTATTCTGGCCATCCAGATGCAAATTTAGCATCGGTATAGACCGGCCATTTTTATTATAGGGCCTACCGAAAGGCCTTGAGGGCCACGCCAAAAAGGCTGGGAGTCTGTCCAAGTAACAACAGGACTGCGATGTTTTTTCGGCGTGAAGTGTCCAAATCGGGCGCTACTGATTGGGCAGCACCACGTACATATGGGAATTAACTTGGTTTGGCTGCAGATGGATGGCATCCAGCGAAGGCTTACCGTACGGTGGAATGACCCAGATATCGGCGCTATCCAATGGATCGATGTAAAACCTGAAATGACCGGTATTGTCGACTCGGTGAGGCTGATAATTAAAACCGCTCACCGGCTCGCCGACGCTGACAATCGCACCTTTGGCGGGAACATGCGACCCCTGGTACACCACAACGCCCGCCACCTGTGCACAGCCGCCAAGCGTCAGCAGACTGGCCGCAACCAACGCGGCGGCCGCTCGAAGAGCCTTGGAATAGGCGCGAACATCAAGCGGGATTTTCATACGACCGCGGAATGTATCCGTACCCATGGGATTTAGCAATGATGATCCCAGCTCTGCTATTACTTGGACAGACTCCATAGGGGCGTACGCATACCCGGCCACACGGACGAAAGGGTGCGGCCATTTTGACTGGGCGGCGGAACATGGCGGGCGGATGGGCCACGGCGGATTTGTGTAGCACCCTGATTTGCCGATATACTCGATGGACTTTGATTTGCAGGGGAACATAAAGTTGTCCGTCCAGTTTGCACATGCTCTTGACACGCTGCTCAATCGTTGTGTGGACATGGCCGCGCTGGTGCAGGGTACATGTGAGCAGGTGACTGAAGCGGTGATCACCCGGAAGCCGGAAATGGCCCAATCCGTGATGGATAACGAACAGCAAATCGACGCGGAAGAGGTTCAAATTGAACGGGCCGCCATCAACCTTCTGGCGGAGTATCAACCATCTGCACAGGATTTGCGGACGGTGTTTGCCATCGTAAAGATCAACAGCGATCTGGAGCGCATCGGAGATTGCGCCTACAACATAGCGTTGATGACATCCGACATCGCGCAATCGAGCCAGGAATTGCCGGTTGAACTATCCGGAATGGCCCGCGCCACCTTAAAACAACTGCGCGATACCACGCGATGTCTTGGACTTAGTGACCCATCCTTAGCTGATGCCATCTGCCAAGGAGACGATCTCATCGATGCGCTGTATCATCAGATTTACAATAATTTACAGACTCAGATGGCAGCACACGCCAACCGCATACCGATCGATTTGTCGCTGATCATGGTGGCCAAAAATTTTGAACGCATTGCCGATCACTGCACCAACATTGCCGAAGAGATCGTATTTCTGGTGCGTGGACAAATCATTCGCCACGTGCACTAATATGGCGTGATGCGGCGGAGTAAGCCAACAGCATCATGGTGAGGCGTATCACGATTGGGCTGACAGACAAGGCGGCTGAATTTGGCGACAGTTGAACTGGAAAACATCTCCAAGGTGTATGGCGATGGCCCCCCCGCCGTTGACCGCATTTCTCTGTCGATACGAGATCATGAATTCATTGTATTGGTGGGGCCGTCCGGGTGCGGCAAGACGACCACGCTGCGTATGATTGCGGGGCTGGAAGTGATATCGTCGGGGAAGCTTAAAATTAATGATCGCGTTGTGAATGACGTGGCCCCCAAAGATCGTGACATCGCGATGGTGTTTCAAAATTATGCCCTTTATCCGCATATGAGCGTGTACAAAAATATGGCATTCTCGCTGGAGATGCGGCGGAAGGAATTGCGGCTTACACGCGCCATGATTGATCAGCGTGTGAAGGAGACCGCCAGAACGCTGGGACTGACCGAGGTGCTGGATCGCAAGCCAAAGGTTCTTTCCGGCGGCCAACGGCAGCGTGTTGCCTTGGGACGTGCGATCGTGCGCAATCCGCAGGCGTTTTTATTTGATGAACCGCTGTCCAATCTGGATGCCAAACTGCGGGTTGAAACGCGTGCCGAAATAAAGCGCCTGCATATGAAGCTCCGCACCACAACCATATACGTCACGCATGATCAGGAAGAGGCCATGACAATGGGTGACCGCATCGTGGTGATGAAGGATGGCGTTATCCAGCAGTGCGATTCTCCGCTGGTGGTTTATGAAAATCCTACCAATCGGTTTGTTGCCGGTTTTGTGGGTATGCCGTCCATGAATCTCATCGCGGGACGTCCCGGTCATAATGGTGAATTTTTATTAGGCAAGCAGGTGCTGACACTGCCCGAGAAACTGGCCCAGGCGGCGCGGGCGCATGGAGCTCCAACCGTAGTGCTGGGCATTCGGCCGGAGCAAATCAGCCCCAAATCCGAAACCCGGTTTGCCGGATCGGGCAATGTGCTCAAAGGCGTGGTACAGGTGATTGAACCGCTGGGTGACCGCGTGGACATTCATTTCAGGGTGGATGAGCTATTGACCATGATCTGCCGGACCGAAACCCATCGGGCGGCGGGCATCCATCCAGGCGACACTGCGTCTTTTCACATCGCGATATCCCATTGCCACCTGTTTGAAGATTCCCCTGCGGGGGAAAATCTGATGCGTAAACTGCACCAAAAGACGGCAGCGATGGCATAAGTTTCAGCGGGCATCAAGAAGCGGCGATGTGGGTAGACGTCCTGCACATCGCAGCGCTGCTATTACTTGGACTGGGACAGACTCTTGGCGAGCCTCCTAACTCCACTCGATCAGTGTTGAGCCTGAGGCTTTTTTGATTTTTCCAAGAAAGAACGGTTTTTCGCCCAGTGCCCGCAGCCCCGTCATGATCGATCGGGTAAAATTGGGCCGTACCACCAGCACGTAACCGATTCCCATGTTAAAGACATTGAACATTTCATCTGCATCGACCGGGCCGTGAGTCTGCAGAAAGTGAAATATCGGCGGGACATGCCACGCGCTGCGTTTGATTTTAACTCCCATCCCCTCCGGCAGAACGCGGGGCAAATTACCGGGCAGGCCGCCGCCGGTGATGTGGCTCATGGCCTTTATTATCTTTTTTACCTTATATTTTTTCAATATTTCAGAAATACTTTTAACATAGATACGGGTAGGACGCAGCAGTTCAGCGCCCAGCGTAGACCCGATTTCTGCAACATGATCGTCGGGTGACATACCGAGCTTGTCAAAGCAGATTTTACGCACCAGGGCATAGCCGTTGGAATGCAGGCCGTGGGAAGCCAAACCAATAATGCTGTCACCTACTTCTACGTCGGAACCTTCCAGAATTTTTTTTCTTTCCACCACGCCAACCGCAAATCCGGCCATATCGAATTCACCGGGTGCATAAACCGACGGCATTTCTGCGGTCTCGCCGCCCAGCAGCGCCGTGCCCGCCTGCAGACATCCTTCGGAAACACCTTTGACCATTTCGGTCGTCACGTGCGGATCAAGTCTGTGTACGGCCAGATAATCCAGAAACAGGAGCGGCTCACCGCCCTGCACGATAAGATCATTGACGCTCATCGCCACCAGATCGATACCGATGGTGTCATATTTTTTCATCTGAGCGGCAATTTTTATCTTGGTGCCCACGCCGTCCGTACAGGCGATAAGCACCGGTTCGCGATAATTACGGGCAAAAATTTTCTCATTAAAGTCGAGTCGGAACATACCGGCAAAGCCGCCATACTTTCCGAGTACACGCGGCCCATACGTACGCTGGCATAGATGCTTGATCTGATCGACCATGGTGTCGCCGGCCTCGATGTCCACGCCGGCTTGTTTGTACGTTAAAGGTGTATTTTCCGTCTTATCTGTTTTCATGCGGCGGAAGTTTATCCGAAGGTGCGTCATTCGGCGAGAGAGGCGATCAGGCACGCCCGCGCCACCGCGGAAATGGCTGTACATCACAATGGGTGTCAAGACGCGAGGGCCGCTCGACGTCGAAGCTATCAACGCGGCAAAAATCCAATCAGATCAGCTCAGCCCTGCGACGCTGAGCACATTGGCTCTCGGGGCGACCGGGGGTTTCCATCCGGCGTGCACGCATGTTCTGGCCAATCTGCTGAATCGCACTGGGAGCCAAAGCTTTGGATGCGACGGGAAAAACTTCCGTTTCTTCCATGGCAATGTGGCGGGCATAAAATTGGATCAGGTGGGCCACCAGGGACCGGAATTCTGCAAGCTCCGCATCCTTCAGTTGCCCGGCCTTGAGCCAAATTTCGCCCAGCACCTCTATACGCTGATGCACAGCCTCTGCCATGCGATGTTCGGCGGCGAGTTGATCCATTTTTTTTACCAATGCGGCAGCGGGGCCACCCAACGCCGAAAGAGCCGGGAATAAGTCACCCTCTTCATCAGTGTTATGGCGAGGGCCGGCCGTTTTGAAGTAATTCAAAGCCGTAGACAGCGCCGGACGGGTTTCAGCGTCCAAAATTGACGTGCTTGCCACGCGCTCAAGCACATGAAGAAACTTTTCAATTCGGCGATGGCAATCCATCATCAGTTCAATGGGGTGGGCAAAATCCGGTAAGGGGCCTTCGCCGATCGTTACGGGCATATTCGATACTCCGGTCCAAGAGCGGGCTTAAGATCGGCCCGCTGTGCCGCAGCTTGTTTATCCACACATGAGCGCCGGGCAAACACCCGACGCCCCTTTGCCCTGCGACGAGCGTGCTTGATTGCACCTCCACGGTAGTATAGGCGACTATCTGCAATGGGGTAAACTTTTAGTTACGTATGGCAGATTGCGATGGTGCCGCTGGTCGTCGCAGTCCCTGCTATTACTTGGGACTTGGAGCCTGTCCAAGTAATAACAGGGACTGCGACGACACGGATTTTGGCGGGCATCAAGAAGCAGCGACGAGGGCGTATCGGGCGAAGATGATACGCCGAGGAAGCCGCGCCGCAGAGG
>DZDI01000305.1 GCA_022730455.1 Phycisphaera mikurensis
CGACTCTGGTGAAGATGAGTCGTCGAGGTCCGAGAACGCCGCAGACGGGGCGTTTCCGCCACACCCTCCGGGCGACACGTCTTTTGACCGGCCTCTCCGGCGCGGCTTCCTCGGCGTATCACATTCACCCGATACGCCCTCGTCGCCGCTTCTTGATGCCCGCCAAAATCCATGCCGTCGCAGTTCCTTTTATTACTTGGACCGGCTCCTAGTCCAATTGAATCTAAAAATGCAATTAGCGCTGATGCGCAGCATCTCGAGCCAGAGCGGCCGCACCAATAATGCCCGCATCATTCCCTAATGTGGCCAGTACGATTTGCATTTGGGTTTCGCTCATTTTCCAGTTCAGATTGATAAAATGCCGTTTGACGCGGTCAAGCAAAAAGTCGCCGGCCCCGGCCATGCCCCCGGCGAGTGCCAGCATTTGCGGGTCCAGCCAGCGGGCCGCATTTACGCACGCCAGTGCTAGGTAACGACAGGCGCGATCCCATACCTCATTAGCCAATTCATCACCCATTTGGGCATGTTCCGCAACTTCTCGTGCGCCGATTCTCGTACCCGCTGCGACCAGCACCCTAAGTGAGGATGCCCGGCTCGGGGTGGTATCCAGCAGATGCTGAGCATACCTGCCCGTGCGGCTTGCAGACGCATATAGCTCCAAGCATCCACGCTGGCCGCATCCACAAACATCGCCATTGGGTTCAATAATCGAGTGACCGATTTCGGCTGCGGAATCGCTTACCCCGCGAATCAATCGACCATGGTAAATAATCCCGCCGCCCACTCCTGTGCCGAGGGTGAGCAAAATAAAATTGGTGATGTTTTCATCGGCGCCCACTCCCGCGGTGAACTCACCGTATGCGGCTGATTTGGCATCATTTTCCAGAAAGGCCGGGCGATGCAGGCTCTGGCTGACCAGGTCTCGCAAGGGGACGTTGTGCCAGTCCGGTAGATTGGCACTCCGCAGAACAATACCCTCCGTTGTAGACAAGGGGCCGGGCGAGGCTATTCCAACCGCCTCAATATCATGCATGCCCACATTTCCATCCTTAGCGGCCTGGTGTGCAACTTGAATCATCTGCTGAACAATTTGCGATGGGGTGGAACCTGTGGCGACCGACGCCTTGGCAATCAGTTTTCCTTTTTCACTTACTACGCCCGCCTTAATATTTGTGCCGCCAAGATCAATACCAATAAAGTAATTCGACATCCGCAAATGGCCTCCAACTGCCTGATCAAACCGGTAGTCTAACCGGACTCTGCACGCGCGCCCTGTAATCTTCAGGCCTGCGTGGTGACAGGGCGAACTTCAGAGCACCGGGAGAAGCGGCAACCAGGAGCCTGTCCAAGTAATAACAGGGCTGCGATGTGCCGAAAATGCTCCGGATGCAAGGCGTCGGGCCGACGGCGACTCTGGTGAAGATGAGTCGTCGAGGCCCGAGAACGCCGCAGACGGGGTGTTTCCGGCACACCCTCTGGGCGGCACATCTTTTGACCGGCCTCTGCGGCGCGGCTTCCTCGGCGTATCATCTTCGCC
>DZDI01000136.1 GCA_022730455.1 Phycisphaera mikurensis
GCGACGGCTCAACGTGCGGCCGCTACCAGTGGCGGAGCTTTTCGCCACAAAAAGCGCAACAGTTCACGAGCATAACGAAGCCGATAGTGGATTGTGGCCTCGGAAAGGCCGCAATCCTGACAAAGATGGCCCGCATACCGTGCTATGAGTTGCTCAAGGATGCCGCTTCCATTGCCGGCTTTATCCCGCCCCAACATCTCAAGCAGCCGGTTCAGGGCCGCCCTGACACAGGCGATCTTGCGGCATGCAGGCGTTGTGCGTTGCCGACGGACACGCCGCTTGATGAAGCGATCAACTGTCCGGCGGTCGATAGGCCGGCGTCCCAGCCAATGCCCAAAATGCTCAACCGCAAGAGTGTACTGATGCAGTACGTAGGTGCAATATCTCCGGTCGGCGAGGTACGCCACGTACTGACAAATAATTGGCTCGATCGGATTGGCCTGAATGCGTGCCAGCACCGCCGGATTGCGAAAAACCTGATCCAACATAAACGCCTTCCTTTCTGCCCAAATGGGCAAAGAAAAGCGTCAAGATTATGCGGAGCTGTTCTACATGGCGAGTGCGTGGAAATCAGCCTCACTCAGTCAGTCCATAATCTCATACCTGCCTCACTCCGCATAATTATGGACTGCGCATAAATGCGACATAAAAACACCAATTTGCAAGTCCCGATTGGGACCAGCCTTTCATAAAATAATAAAATCCAATTGAAACAAACTACAAAAACTAACAGATAGAAAACATGGGGAGCCAGACCGGCAATACCCGCCGCCACCGTGGCGGCGGATACCACCAGCCAGACCAACTACACGGGTAGCACCTCCTGCGGAATCAATTCCGCCGTTGGTGCATGGCCGGCCGTGGAGCGTTTCCGCTTGCCGGCGGCCTTGCCCGTCCGGTTCGGACCGGATGTCTGATCGGGTTGAGCTGGCTCGCCCCGTCCAATAAATTGGAACCGTTCCACCACCGTACGCACCTTGCTGCGGGCGTTGCCTTGGTCATCCTGCCAGCGGTCAAGCTTTAAGTGCCCTTCCACCAGAACCGGATTACCTTTTTTGAGATACTGGCCCATAGTCTGGCCCGGCTTCCCATAAGCCGCGCAGTCCATAAACAGCACCTCGTCCCGCATCTGACCGTCGGTACCCTTCCAGCGCCGATTGACCGCCAATCCAAATTCGCAGACAGTTGCCCCGCTGGGCAACGTGCCTGTAATCGGATCCCGGGTCAGATTGCCCAAGAGAACCACCTTGCTGAAGGAACCCATACAACACCTCCTGAAAATAGGAGCCAAAACGTAGACCGCCTAAAGGCGCGTCGGCCCATCGCCGCCGCATTTTTTTTACCTCCGGCCTACGCCAGAGAGTGAGGCCGCGAGGTGAAAAAAGAATCAAAAGCACTCTCTTTGAGCCGGGATGTCCGAGGGAACGGAAAAAAGACATGCCACGCGCACGCCTGGAACGCAGCAACGCGCAGTGAAGCCGGAGCATGGCAAGCGCAGCGGTGGCTTTTTGTAGTGGACTTCGGACCGGGACCACGGCGATTTCCTGATTGAATTCCACTTCATCCGCGATATTTACATTATATTGGTACTTGCGTGTTACTACCGATATACCGTAACATGGCATCATGAGTAGTACAAAAATTATTCAGGTTGTTAATTTGGCACGTCGGCAGGGATTGCTGCGTCCTCGTGATCTGGAGGCCAAAGGCATTGCAAGACAATACCTAGTGCTGGCCATGCGACAAGGTCTCATCGAACGTTTGGCCCGTGGTCTTTACCGCATGCCCGGTGTCATTACGTCCGAACATCAATCCCTGAGCCAAGTCTGCAAGAAAACGCCAACCGGGGTAGTTTGCCTGCTCTCCGCGCTGCGATTTCATGATCTAACCACGCAGAACCCGTTTGAAGTTTGGCTTGCCATTGACCAGAAAGCGAACTCGCCGCGCATGGATACCGTGGCGCTACGCATCATTCGCTTCTCCGGAGCAGCGCTTACACAGGGAGTGGAAACGCACAAGATTCATGGCGTGCCGGTCCGAGTCTACGGCATTGCCAAAACAGTGGCGGACTGCTTCAAGTGCCGAAACAAGATTGGATTGAATGTAGCCATTGAGGCCCTGCGGGATTGCGTGCAACAGCGAAAGGCGAGTGTTGACGAATTGGTCCGTTACGCTTGCATCTGCCGGGTGGAACGCGTGATGAGTCCTTACATGGAGGCGATGTTGTGACCGACAAACTCCATGATCACGTTGCGCACAGCGTTCATGATCGCCTGTTGCATCTGGCGACGACGCGAAAAGAAGACTTCAATGCCATCCTGGTGCGTTACGGCAATGAGCGACTCTTGTACCGGCTAAGCCGTACAAGACACGGCAAGCAGTTTATCCTGAAAGGGGCGGCGCTTTTTGTGCTGTGGCTGGGGCGTGTTCACCGGCCAACACGCGATCTGGACCTTCTGGCCACGGGCCAGATTGATAAGTCGGTACTTACTGCCATATTTCAGGACATCTGCACCGTGCCGGTCAGGCCTGATGGTTTGAGATTTGATCCAGCCGCAGTTGCCATTACTGAAATTAGAGAAGGGCAGACATACCATGGACTGCGCGTCAAGCTTCGTGGTTTTCTTGGAACAGCCCGATTGAACCTGCAGGTGGACATTGGGCTTGGCGACAGCCTCTCTCAAAAAGCGGAAGAAATGGCATATCCAACGTTACTCGATATGCCAGCGCCGCATGTGAAGGTTTATCCGCGTGAAACGGCTATCGCCGAGAAACTCGACGCGATGCTGGAACGGGGGATAAAAAACAGCCGAATGAAAGATTACTTCGATATCGCCATGTTGGCGCGGCACTTCGCTTTTGATGGAAACACCTTGCAAATCGCTATTAACGCGACGCTAACGCGTCGCGGACGGGTGTTGCCCGATCATCTGCCGACCTCGCTGACGGATGAGTTTGGCAAAGATGCCACAAAAGTTCTTCAATGGAAGGCTTTTATTCGCAATAACCGCTCTGGTGAAGATTCCTCCGACCTCCTGACGACCGTTCGGCAGGTCCGAACATTTTTGGAGCCGGTTCTTATCGCAATCAACATGCGAACCGCGTTCGATGGGCATTGGCCACCCGCCGGGCCATGGGGAAAACACAATGCTTGACCAATTAGCCGATACCGATAATCTTTTCCGCGCCTGGCGTTGGCTGCGATCCAACCCTGATGCAACCTACAAACATTACTTCCGCAATCTCTACGGCATCTATGCCATTGCCGAAAATACTCTTATTACCAGCCTCCAAGATCGGCTGCGTCGCGGTATATACGCCCCCGCAAACGCTTGTAAAATATTTCTCCCAAAGTCATCAGGAATTCTTCGACCATATTCACTGCTGACGATTGAGGATCAGATTGTGTACCAAGCCGCGACTAATCTCGTGGCAGAGCGACTCTTTCCAAAGGTCAAGCATCGCTACGAAGCCCAAATATTTGGCCATCGTTACGCTGGCAAAAATAGTATATGGTTCTATCGGAAGTGGTCCGCTGGCTACCGCGCATTTAATGACGCTGCGAGAGCGGCATTCAACGATGGTTTTCTATTTGCAGCAAGCTTCGACCTTACGGCCTGCTATGACAGCTTAGACCATGGCGTTTTAACGCACCAGCTCAAAGGAATTGGCTGCACCACAGAGTTTTGCACAAAATTGACAGAATGGCTTAGCAAATGGACTGCGACCGAACGTAAGATATACCACAACCATGGGATTCCCCAAGGCCCCCTCAGCTCCGGGTGCTTATCCGAGGTCGTACTACGGCATTTTGACGAAGGTCATCGAAACTCGAAGCGGGTGCGCTATTTTCGCTACGTCGATGATATCCGTCTATTCGGCAAAAATGAACGCGATCTTCGGCAGTCATTGGTAAAACTTGACCTTTTGAGCAAGGACATTGGACTATTTCCCCAGGCGAGCAAAATCAGCATTCACAAAGTAAGTAAAATCGAGGACGAGTTAAAGAGTATCAGCCATCCAACCGAGATGTCCATTCGTCAGAAAAAAGTTGACCAAGTCCGCCTGAAAGCTCGAATCGTGGAGCTAACGCCACGGTTTCGAATTTCAAATCCAACGCGATTCAAGTACCTGTTGGCGCATGCGGCCCCTGAAGCACATTTGACCGCTCGTATCTGGCGTATTTTCGAAAATCATCCGGAGTTATATGCTACACTCGCGCGATATTTGGGACGGTATCGGAAAATACCTCACAAAGCCGCACAGCAACTAATCCGCGAAATCCAAGTTCAGGAGTTATACCCGGCAGTCCGGAACGCACTACTTTCCGCCGCTGATGGGCGTCTTGGATCTGCCGATGGTACGGAACTAGATCGACTTGTCAAAGTAAATATATGGAAGCCCCGAAATCTTCCAGCCGATCTCTATGCCAGCGCTGGGCAACGGTTGATTAAATCCGGTCTATTGACACAACGGCAGTTGGCCTATGCCCTTGAACCCCAACGCCCCGGTTGGGCGAGATCGCAACTTATTCTTTCGCTGGCTCCAATGAATCCCGCGAATTACAAGCAGCTTAACAAGAACCTGTGCGATCAGAACGCGGAAGTAGCGATGGCCGCGGCCTACATGATCGCTAAAAATGAGGTCCCGATTTTAGTAGCTGAGAAATCAATCAATCTTAATGCCGTGGAGGTGCTTCGTGAGTTCGATTTGATTAAAAGTACATCATTACGGCCGTGTGGTATCAAAACAAGTCTGGACCGGATGGTTGGCAGGGTGCCAGACATCGATTGGGGACAGATTTTTGGAGACAATTACAGCGAGGTTGAGCGTCAGGCAGTTCTAATGCTGACATCTTGGAAAAATGATGCCAGCACTTGGGTTAATGCGATGGATGTCTTCAATGACCAGTTGCTGGAAGCGATTTTTAGGTACGACCCATCTATCGGCACATATACTGGTAAAATTGGAAGTGTTCTACAACCTAATGGCCGTCTGAAGAGAACTTATCCATGCATCTACGATCTGGTTAATGCCATTCATAATAAACGCGCTGATAGTTATCTCTCTCATCCGTTAAATAAACGTACTGGCAGACCAACCCAACGTATTCGCTACAGCTATTTTCGGTTTGCAAAGGGCTTGATTCAAACGGCCCTAAATGAACTGGAAGAGAAACTGAAATCGCGAACGTGATTGGCAAGTTATATCGAGTTTGTCGCGTTGTGCTCCAAACTTCGCTGTGCGTTCAGCGGCGAGATAATTGCGGGTAAATTGGAGAGGCGGAAGTAACATCACGCTCACTGGGCGGCTAATTATTACTTTCGTAGTGCGTCCGGAAGAGAACTGCCGTCGCTCTGGAAATGCTACCGTTTCCACTTGCGGCAGTAGTCACGCTCCGGTTCGGATTATACTGGATACGCAAGTACGGCCAACGTCTCCGTCGTCATAATCGAGAAAAATACGCCATATCAACGGTAGCGGGTGAGCCTTCAGCTAAAGCCGTACTGGCCGAATACAATGTATAACCGTTCACGGCCCTGAGGGAAGAAGAGAGGGCGTTGGTTTTCCGGCGAAGTGGTTATTGACGGTCTGATACAGGAATTCAAAGACGCTGCGTTGTTGCTGGGTGCAGGTGGCGATGGCGGACCAGATTCCTTCGCACCACTGCCGTCCCCGCTCGCTGCGTGTTCCCTGCGTGACGTGGCGATCGAGCACGACAAAGCGGATGGTCTGTTCAGCGAGATTATTGGTTGGCTCAAGGCCCGGTGTGGTGATAAATCGAAAATAGGATTCTCCGTTTTGGCGGAAACGTTCCGCCATGTTCCGGGCCGGTTTGTATTCCGGGGCGTCCAAGCCGGCAACCACCAGATCATCACGGGCCTGCTCCAAGGCCTGCCGGAACACAGGTGCCGCCATCGTCTCGCGCTGGTGCATGACGTGGAATAGCCGCCGCAATCCGTCCAGCATCCGCTGGCCGTAGGTCACGACGGCCGCCTCCGGCAGCGTGGTCAGGAACTTCACATCCCGGATTAAATGGGCCAGACAAAACTGCAGTGATACGCCGGAATCTTTCCTATATTTGTGATAGGCCGAGAAGTAATCGCAGCCCAGTGTGCCCGCAAAATCCTCCCCCAAAACGGCCCGGAGAACTTGCGATCCACGCGAGGGATCAATCTTGAAACAGGTGAATATCGCGGCACGGAAGCCCCAAGTCCACAGGCGCCGCCCGTTCTCCTTGTGCCCGCTTTCATCCACGTTCAAAATATCCTGGCCCGGCAGCATCCGCTGCAAAGCCAGATGGGATTCCGCCATGGCCGTACTGACCTTCTGGATCACCTTGGCCAGTTGACCCCGCGAGATCGGCAGATGCAATACATCACGACAAAATTGGCGAATCGTGGAGAATGAGCAATGACATGATCCCTTGAGGTACGCGATCCATGTCGTGAGTCGTGGGCCGACCAAGCCGCTATTCTGAATTTCCGGCGGCAGCGGTGCGTCATGAACCTTTTGGCAATGCGGACAGAAGTATCCATGGCGGCGATGTTCCAAGACTTCCACTGGAACTTCCGGTATTTCGACCTGCTGGAGCTTGCGTGGTGGCTGGTGAAGGGGACGCATTTGGCCGCCGCACTTCGGACAGCAATCCATTTGGTAATCCACCACCCGATTGATCTGGGCCGGGGTGAAAGGCTCGCGTTCGTGACGCGGGTGGCCCTTCTGGCCGCCGATGGACCGCTTTTCTCCCGGTGGCGGTGGCGGCGGTTTAACGATATCACTGGACGGAGGCTTGGAAGAATTCGATGAGTTTTTGGACAACCGGGCCACTTGGGCCAACAAATCAACCACTTGTTTGGAAAGATCGGTGACCTGCTGTTGCAACGCAGCGATGGTGGCATCGCGCTGGGCCAATTGCGCTTCGAGATCGACGACACACGCTTCCAATGCGGCAATACGT
>DZDI01000137.1 GCA_022730455.1 Phycisphaera mikurensis
GTTCTTTTAAGCCACGCCCAATATTCATCTTGGGCTGGCATGTACCGGGACATGCGCGGGTAAATAGGATCAGCCGTACTGGAAAGTCCCACCCCTCGCAATAGCGACGCCAGGAATCTGCCCGAGTAAATTGCCTGCGGCGGCCTCTTGTAGAAATAGGCTGCGGGCAGGCCGGCATTTCCTTGATAACCGGCAATAAATCGTGTGAGTTCAACGGTTATGCTAAAGCCATTTTGAGCAAACCAAGCCCCATTGGCATGCCTCAAATGTAGTAGTTGCTGCAACACCGCGCCTGCGTCGAGGGCGTAATAAGGCATGGTCTTTACACGCATGGTGAAAAATGGATGCCCGGGGTGCGGAATGCCAAGAATAGTTGGTATGTATGGCTGCCCCTTATAGAAGGGGGGAATCGGCTGTCGGTCATGCAAGGTCCTCGGCGGCTGCTCCGGTACACCGCTGGGTACCGCGCCGTAGCGAACCGATGGCAGCCTTCCTAATGGATCAATAAATAATCCCTCGCAGATGGCGTTAAGCGAATAATTCCGGTGGATACATAACGTGACACATCCCATTTCCAATCCGCAGTAGCGAACGCCGGCCGGTGCGACGTTGATGAAAAACCGTTTATAAACTCCGCCATTGAAATATTCACACCGACTGAGGGCTGTTGGACGGCTGCGGGCAAAGGCCCCAGCGGGTTGAATATGATGTTTTCCATACCAGCCGATACGATCGATCGCACGCGCCAATTCTGGAGTATTGCTCACCTGTAAGATATAATCCCGTAAACGGTTTCCGGAGCCATAATGGCCATCATCGTTATACAGGTACACCGAAAAAACATATTGCCCCGCCGGCATATCTATGGTCTGATAAAGATTTGGCCCATTAATTGTAGAGCTATATGTTTCTCCATGATCGTCATCATTGGATTCTGTCCGACCACCATGGAAAAGGTCCTGTAGTGTTCGCGGATCAGTGGAGTTCCTCCACCCTGTCACCAGCCAGTGCCGGGCGGCTTCGCCTCTTCGCCAATGGGTATTGACCCAGGCGTTGGAGCGGACAAAACACATATCGTCGTAACCACCGCCAGTGTCCAGCCCGGTCATGGAATATTGCAATGACCACATCCGGCCGTATTGATCAATCCAGTTCCCCCGTGTTCTCCAGTCATCATTCAGCGGGATGATTTCCGACGTGGCGGCTTCATACGGTTTGATTTTCAATAGTGCATTACGCAGGGCAATAATCTGCTTAACCGTCGGCACTGCGGCTGCCCGCGGGAACTGCACCATCACCGGCATTTCCATTACGCCGGGGCGGATGATCCTGTTGAATCGGATATGCTTGCCCGGCCTGAGCCACTTGGCCAGTTTTGGCGGCTTAATCATTGACACACCGCTGCCGTAGCGGCCGATCAGCACTTGGCCGTTGGGCAGCGGCAGGATCGCTTGGACATAAGTGTCGGTCTTTGCGAACCGCGGATCGCCGGCGGTGCGGTAAATATGGGTGCCATCCGGGCTGATGACCATGTAGCCGTCCCGCCAGAAACCCAGCCATAAATTACCGGCGTGGTCGTGGGCGATGCAGGTAATGTGTTCACCGGGAAGCAGGCCCGCCAACCACGCTTCGGGCGGGGCGTGGAATCCCGCCGGCGGGTGGGACAACCCCAGAACCCGTGCGGCGTAGTCGCGCCCCTGCTCGAAGCGCCAGCTTACGCCGCCGTTGCGGCTTATTGCCAACCCGGAATCGGTGCCAACGTAAATTTCCTGGTGCCGGGCCGCGCGGGCAATCTGGTACGCGGAGAGCGGTGTTTTCATCTGGGCCGATAGAGGAATGCTGACAGCGTTAATAAGGCTGCTGGGCAAGCCCGGTCCGGCTGCGGATTTCGGTGTGTGAAACGGCCCGGGGATCACTCGCCAACTGTACGGATCGTGAAACCCCGGCAGTACGGGCAACACGAACTTTTCCACAGCGATTGAGCGGCGCTTCAAGGGCGTGCCGATGTCAATTCCCTGGCATTGTGTGCCAAGGACGATATTGCCATCGGACAGAAAGCCGATGGCGTTGATCTGATTCGAGGGCAAACCATTGGAAACCGTTAAATATCGCCAAGAATGCGTTTTGGTGGAATATATACTGATCCCGGCCTCTGTGCCCATCCAGACCGCTTGCGTGTATGGATCCACGTCAATGCAAAATGGATGCGAACCCAGCGGCCCGAAATTGCCGGGATGAACCAATGGGAGCACATCATAACGTTTCCACCCCTTTTCTCTGGATAGAAACACATCCACGCCATGCCTATCGGAACCGGCCCATACACGGCCATTATCATCCACCGCAATGGCATAGCAGGAATTGTCGGACAAGCCATTGGACTTGGTGTATTGCCGCCAGCGGTTGCCATGATCGGCCCATGGTCGATATTCAAAAATTCCCTGTCCTTCCGTACCAATCCAGGCCACATGGCGGAATTTATCCCATGCCATGCAGGTAATGAATTTCGCGGGACAGGAGAACTGATGTTCCGGCGATTTTGGGTCGACCTTGGCGGGCCAGACACCAGATATGGTTGTTACGTTTTGGCTATTGGCATGCGCGGCAAAGCCATCCGCGAATGCGGGTGATGCGGCGGATAGTGCAAGCAGGCCAGCTAATAATTGCAAAGTTGCATATAGCAATGGCAATCGGGCAAATAAATGGGGGCGGTTGATAAATCTGATAGCCGCCGGGAAATTTATTGGCAAATTCCGGGAATGTCCGATGAAGACGGTTTTCTTGTTTTCAATTCGTTTTAAAATGGTGTATCTCCTGGTTGGAGGTACAACGGTTTAATGCAACGGCTGCCGGGGCGGGCAGGTCTGCCCGGAGGCGTCGGGACGCGCCAAAAATTTTGCAGTGTGTCCAGCGACACCGGGCAAACCCACGAGGGCCGCCATGCTTTTTCGCATGTAATAGTGTGTATATCTTAGTGGGGGGGGGAATCGTGGTGTACGTTGAGCAGGCGGACAGCAGCGCCTTGAGATTTGCGGCGCCGGCCTAGCGTCTAACCCCGGCTTAACAAGCGTCAGCAGTCGTTTCACACGCGACATCCTACAACCCCAGAAGCCTGGATGGAGTATCACGATCCCAACCTCCAACCAAGCCTGAAGTACACTGTACGGGATGTACAGTCATCCATCAAATCAAAAACTTGAATATTTTTTCAATTTTCTTTAAATAATTATATTACAATGGTTTGTGCTTGAATTTTAATCTCATTAATCTTCGGAACAGGGGCGTTTCCGGCCAATCTATCCATATTCCAGTTGTGACAGGGCACTCGGGCCGGTGATGCAATTTCATTCGCCGTGCAATGCTCCCGAAACACAATGAGCGGCTTATCCCGGCGCGGGGCCTGTTGATTTATCGACATTTTTGTTAACTTTAGCACCAGCGAAACCGGCTAATTACATCCGGATGTGTCTATATTATTGATACGAACCGGGGCAATGCGTATGTCTGCCTCCAGTTTTTGCGCCAGTAATTCCGACATGGATTCGACTTGAGCCGGTTGGCCGGCCAGGAGAACCGGGTTAAGCCGCTGCCGCTTGTATGCACCGGGAGACCGGCCAATTGGGCGGCGTGACAAGGCTGGCCAATTCATCCAAAGGCGCGTCCTCTTGGGCGTAGGAAGCAAGAGGCTGATCAACGATGGAAAGAGGTTAAGGCGGTCAAGTTTTACAGCGAAGACATCAAGCACCGTCACACGTCCCTGACCAAGGGTGACTGCGATGCTCTGGGTCGGCTGATGCGGCGTGATGCGGAGAATCTGGAGTTCCATCGAGCCCAGGAGCGGGTGGGCAATGTGGATGGGGGGCCATGGATCATTCGGCAATTCGACAAGCGGTTGAGCACCCATGCGGTGGGGTTGGATTGTTACCACCTTGGTCAAAACGTGCATAAGACAAAAAAGCTGATATTTGGGGAGAAAAGCCAGTTGGGTGAAAAGTGGGTTGGGAAGGTTTTGCACGGCGTTAAACACCAAGGCTACGAGCGGCTGTGGGAGGATTTGTTGGATTTACGGAAGACCACGCGTGGCAGCAAGCGCAAGGAGGTGGATCGTTTGATCAACTACGTGTCGGATCGTCGGCACATGATTCGGTATCCGGAATTCATCGCCAAAGGGTGGCAGATCGGCAGCGGCCCGATGGAGAGCCAGTGCCGCATGTTGTCTGATCGCGTACGCGGCTCAGGTATGCGATGGGATGCAGACAACGCCGAGGCGGTCATGGCATTAGAGGCGATGGAACAGAGCAATCAGTGGCCCCAATACTGGAAAATCGCCATGTTACATAACAATTAGCACCTGCCCGAAAAAATGGCCACGCCTGATCGCCTCTGCCCCCGACGAAACAGTACCGGCGGCGACGGCTACCTCCGCTTAAATTGCTTTTCCAGTTGTGCCAAAGTTAAGCGGACGGTCGTGGGGCGACCATGTGGGCAGTTGCTTGAACGCTCAACTTCATCGCGGCGTATTAACAGAGCATCAATTTCCGCCTGGTTCAACGGATCGCCCGCCTTAACCGCCGCCTTACATGAGGCCATATCCAGTATCTCGTGGAGCAATTCCTCATCACCTATGGTGCGGTCAGCATCATCCAGATAATCCAGTAACGATCGGGTAAAGCTGTAGGCATCCAGCCGGGCCAAGAGCGGTGGCAAACCCTGCACCGCCACACTCTGCGCGTCAAATCGGTTAATCTCAACGCCGATCTTTTCCAGCGTCGGCCGCACCTGATCTAAATGGACTGCCTGCCGATCATTGACTTCAACGATCACCGGCAGCAACAGCCGCTGCGATTCCAGCGGCCCGCTTCGCACGCGCTTGAGCAAGTCTTCGTACAAAATGCGCTCATGAAGTGCGTGCTGGTCAATGAGGATAATCCCTTGATCATCTTCAGCGACAATGTATCGATTATGCAGTTGCACAAATTTGGCCGTCGGCGGCAGCGGCATGGCAGGCACTGTGGGTTGCTGGATTCCCTCATGGGCGGCAGCGATTGGTCCCTTTTCGGCCATCGCCTGCACCAGCGGCTGGCCATCTACCGCCACAACCCCCAGCGGCGGAGGCGATTCACTCCCGGTATGAGGCAATAGTAGAGCGGGCTGCGGTTGAAGAGGCGGCTGGCGGAAAAACTCAGCCAGCACCTGACGTGTTTCATCGAGACTGTTGGCTTGCGCCGGAGGCGACGGACGCCGATGCGCCTCTCCGCCACTGGCGATTGTCGGCAGGGATGCGGGGCGTGTGAGGTCTGTTTGCAGCAGCGTTTGCCGCAATGCGCCGAGAACCAGTCGAAATGGCACATTAGCGTCGCGGAATCGCACCTCGATTTTTTGTGGATGGACATTAACATCAAATGCCGCCGGATCCATGTGCACATACAAAATGCCCACTGGATGCTGATGCGGATCGATCAATCCCCGGTACGACTCCTTCATCGCGTGGAGCATGCTGCGGTCACGGATGTAGCGACCGTTGAGAAAGATGAACTGATGACGGTTGGTGCCGCGCGCTACCTCTGGCAAGCCGATAAAACCCGTTACCCGGGCGGCGGCATCCTCATGATCTACCGGCACGAGTCGACCGCGTAAATCTTTATCCAACGCCGCGGCGATGCGTTCGGTTGCATCGGTGGCAGGAGGCAGTTCCAGCACCTTGCGACCATTGTGATCCAAAGTGAAGGCAATCTCAGGAAAAGCCAAGGCGGATCGAAGCACCATATCGTGTATATGGCCAAACTCGGTCGAGTCGCTGCGTAAGAACTTGCGCCGGGCCGGTACGCAATAAAACAAGTCGCGCACCTCAATCGTGGTGCCGACGGCGGCAGCACAGGGAGCAGGTTCTTTGACGACGCTTTCGCTGGCGTCAAGCCTGATGCCACCGATATCCACAGGGCGGCGTGTGATGAGCGTTGCATGGCTGACACCCGCTACCGAAGCCAACGCCTCACCTCGAAAGCCGAGGGTTTGAATGCTGAACAAATCGCCTACATCGCATATCTTACTTGTGGCGTGCCGCGCAAAGGCAAGACGGGCGTCAGCTTCCGCCATGCCGCAGCCATTGTCCGTTACACGCATCAATGTCCGCCCGCCATTTTCAATCATGATACTGATGCGCGTCGAACCGGCGTCGATAGAATTTTCCAGCAGCTCTTTAATGACGCTGGCAGGACGCTCAACCACCTCGCCGGCCGCAATTTTATTAATCAGTGAATCCGGCAGGATGGCGATGGATCGGCGAGTGGCGGAAGTGTCGGCAACCTGCGTATTCATAACCGTACAAAATACCGTATCGAAAATATTTTTGCATGTGGCTGCAATTTGCGGAAACCTGCCGGATCGATCGCAGAACTGATTGCGTTACGAGAGTTAATGTGCATTCAGGACAAGGTGATCGATATCCCATGATTTTGGACATTCATGGCGATTTGCCGCCAGTCATCGACTCAGTCGCTGAAAAAATGCTCAGCTTCGTATCACGATGCACGTTTTTCGTAACCGTTAACGTGCCAGCGCGAAGCCGGGATGGTGTAGTACATCCTGCGAAGTGATTGGCGCGGGTCTGGTATATGAATCCACATGCGGCAAGCTATCCACGTTGTGAGGCGCGGGTTGCGCGGCCCGTAGGCATCACATGAGAGCAGCCCCGCTGTCTGCGCCCGCAACACACCCGATCCTGCGACCGATAGAATCGTGTTCTTCGGTCCAGGAGTGGCATTATTATCTCCACACATTAGCCCTGCGTTCCATAACCTGAAAATAATATTTTTACTGGAAAAAGGCCGACTGCCGGTTAATATTCCCAGCTCATCCGGACGAT
>DZDI01000306.1 GCA_022730455.1 Phycisphaera mikurensis
TTTTCAATCGACTGTTAATTATCATCCCTGCCGCATATTCCACCCGCCGCCGCCTGATTTCCTGCGCCATACTGCGGCCTACGTACCGCATGAAAGCGTTGTGCAGTGTTCGGTAGGGCACACGCAGTTCGCTGGCAATACGCTGGGCTGTGACAGGCTGGCGATAACATTTTTTGATTAAGTCCATCGCTGCGGCAACGTCTTGATTGGCTATAGCCAGTATGTCGGTGGACTGTCGGGTCGTAACGCCGCACGGAGGAATCAGCACCGGATTACGCGCCGGCTTTTCGCCATGCATAAGTCGGTCCAGCAGGGCCGCCGCCTCATAGCCAATCCGTTCCAAGTTGTTATCAATACTGGAAAGCGGCACGGCGGCGAAAGGACAGATCAGCCGATCATCGTTGCAGCCCAGTACAGCCACATCCTCCGGCACGTGCAATCCTGCACTCAAGGCACTCTGAATTATTTCAATTGCAAATTCATCCGATTGTGCGTTCACTGCCAAAGGCCTGGGCAGTTTGCCAAACTGTCGTTGCAGGTGCCTCCGCCGGGCAGCATATGAATAGCGCGAGCAGTCGATGAGATGAAATGTTTTTCCAGCCGCAGCAACGGCCTTTTGAAATATCGTCAACTTTGCCATTTCCGTGCGGTTGCCCAGACACACATAATACGCCAGGTTCTCAAAGCCGCGCTGGACAAAATGTTCAATCGCCAGATTCACAACTTGATCCACGTCGGCCGCCACCCGCGGTGCAGGGAAACTCTTATCAGTACCAATATTGACAATCGGCATTTTATAACTCAGCAGGCGCCGATCAGCAGTGCGGTTATTGCCTGCGGTGCACAGAATGCCATCTCCGCTCCATCGCATCGGCAAGAGCGAATCATGCACGGTGCTCAGGTCCAAGTGCCAGCGAGCATGCTCGGCGTAGCGGGCAATGCCGCGATGAATATCACTGGAATACCAACTGAGCGATAATAAGATTTGCCGTGCGGGAAACGTTCCTGTTGTCCCAAGGTCTGTGCGAGCTGGTAAGCGTTTCATTGTGGATAAGTCTCCATCAAACGCTGATAAAATAGCCCAAAACTGTCGCGGTCGCCATAAACCGCGGCGGCTCTACAACTCATGGGTATATCTGGCTGGACCTTGGTTTTTTCTTCGCCGGTTTTCGCCGCTGGCTCCTTGCAGTTTGGGCGTTTGCGGCCAATCAATCCTAATTTGTAGGCGTGACAAAGCACTAGTCCAGATGGAGCTGTCGTCGCGATGGGGCGGGGGTAACTCCCACAGGCTCCTTGGAAATTCATCAAAATAGCCCGAACAGGCTTTGCCAAAATCGACCAGCGATTTACAAGAATAGACAACAAATTGCCGTTGCGGGGTGTATAACACCTTTGTCGGTCGAATCGGACCGAGGAGCTTTGCACCGTCTTTGGACATTCGGAGCCTGTCCAAGTAATAGCACGGCTGCGACGGCATGGATTTTGGCGGGCATCAAGAAG
>DZDI01000026.1 GCA_022730455.1 Phycisphaera mikurensis
CCATAGGTAAATGGCTAAAAGTAAATGGAAAAGCTATCTACGGCTCGCATCGCACCCCATTTGCCAAAGCGCTGCCATTTGGCTACGCCACGCAGAAGCCGGGCCAATTATTTTTAGAAGTTATTCATTGGCCAAAAAACCGGACACTCGTGGTACCTATGTCCAACCGGATTACCAAGGCCTATTTGCTGGCTAAGCCGTACAACAATTTGCAGACGGCGACGGAGATCGGCGGACAATTGGTGTATTTACCTGCCACAGCACCGGACCCGGTAGCCAGTGTCGTTGTATTAAATATCAAAGGTAAGGTGGAGCCAAAGACGAGGAGCCTGTCCAAGTAATAACAGGGACTGCGACGGCACGGATTTTGGCGGGCATCAAGAAGCGGCGACGAGGGCGTATCTGACGAAGATGATACGCCGAGGAAGCCGCGCCGCAGACGGGGTGTTTCCGGCACATCGCTGCCTTGCTATTACTTGGACAAACTCCTAATGCCAGTATAATACCCACTTACACTGGGTTGGTGCGAAATGGGTTTTTGTGTCTTCAATTTCAAGGAGAATTGCCAACATGCCTACTCGTCGTAAGTTTTTGCAAACCGCCGCAGTCGTCGCTGCGGCCTCTCAATTATCTCTTGCGGCCGAGGCCGCTGAGCTGAACTTTAAGTCGTCGTCCATCCATAACGCGAAGGCGGAGAATGGCGCGATTCACGCGAAGGTCGGAACCAGTACGCTGGAGGTATGGAGTCCCGTCGCCGGGGTACTTCAAATTGATCTTAATGCCAATGGTATTAAGGACCCGCACACACCGGTGATCGATCCCCATTCTCATCACACTGGCGATCCGTCGAGCAAAACCAGCATAAGCGGCGATTCCATTACGCTGCATACCGATATGATGCATGTAAAAATCAGCAAAGACCCCATGAGAATAACAGTGTTTAACAAATCCGGCGAGAAGTTGCTGGATCAAAAAATGGGTAATGGGTTTCGAGTCAATCCGCATAACCAGGCGGAAAATGGTTTTTCATTTACGCATGCTAAAGGATTGCCGTTTTATGGTATTCGCAATTCTGCGTGTTGGTCGCCGCACCCGCTTCCAGTCCTTCGTGATGGCCAGGGTGTGAAAGATCACACTTATGAGGTGGAGGCTTCGATAGAGGGTGGCGGCGGTGGGCCTCTGGCTTGGACCACTGCTGGGTTTGGCATTTTAGTGGATTGCGACGGCGGTTTTTTCCAAATGAGGCAGTCGGAGATTGGCTTCTATTACGGCAACCCGCCGCTGAAACATTATGGCCGCCGCTATTTTCGCAATAACAGCCTGACGGTGTACATATTGGTTGGTTCACCACAGGAGATATTCCGCGGTTTTTCAGCCATCTCCGGGCATATGACCATGTTTCCCAAATGGGCTTATGGCTTCATCAATTCACAATGGGGTACCAATCAGGAATTGCTCCGTCACTATTTAAAAACCTACCGTGCCCGTGATATTTCAATCGACAACTTCACGTTGGATTTCGACTGGAAAGACTGGGGCGCAAGTCGCTACGGTGAATTTCGCTGGAATCCAGTGAAATATTCACAGGCGCTTTACCCGCCAGCCAATCCGGATGCCTTGATTAACTGGACCCGTGAGCTGAATGTAAAAATCGCCGGCATCATGAAACCACGCATCATTCTGAGTACGTTGAAAGGTAAACTTGAACCGATGACCACACAGGGGGCGTCGGCCAAGAAATTGAAGATTTTCGCAAAATATGAGCATCCGTTCCCGGATTATTTTTCTGGCCTCCTGTCGCTCGATCTCGATTTTTATACACCAATCTGCCGCGCATGGTACTGGCATGCGACATGGACACATCGGTGCATGCAACAGGGTATCGCTGGTTTTTGGAATGATGAAGCTGATGCTCCTGAACTGGGTAATTTCAACTTTATGCACATGCAGCAATCTCTTTACAATGGCCAGCGACGTGATTTGCCCAATAAACGAATCTGGTCGCTCAACCGCAACTACTATATTGGATCGCAAAGATACGCCTACGCGACATGGTCTGGTGATATCAACACAGGTTTTGCTGTCATGCGGCAGCAGACTATTGCCATGGCCAACACCATCAGTTTGGGGCAAATGCGATGGGCACAGGACACCGGTGGTTTTAACGGCCATCCGTCGCCGGAATGTTACACCCGATGGTTTCAATTTACCGCTGTATGTCCGACTTTGCGGACGCACTGCACACTTGGCGAGCGCCGCCAACCGTGGGTTTTTGGTGACCAGGCCTGCGAAACCGTTAAATTTGCCATTCGCCGCCGGTATGAATGGTTTTTTTACGTTTATGCCTGCGAACATCAGTGCAGCGTCGACGGCGGCGTAGGAATCGTACGTCCCATGTTCTTTGAATATCCACAGGACAGGCACGTAGAGGGCATGAGTGATCAGTGGATGTTCGGGCCCGGAATCATGGCAGCGCCGGTATTGTACGAATTGGGCACCGTCAAAGACCAAAAACTGTCACGGCGCATCTACCTTCCATCGGGTACGAATTGGACTGACTATTTCCGTGGCGACACCTACACCGGTGGACAGTGGATTGATTATTCATTGAATTCCGATTCATGGATGGACTGGCCTCTATTTATTAAAGAAGGCGCTATTATTCCGATGGCGCCGCCGAGTCCTGCGATTCATGTTGCCAAACCCAATCACGCCTGGATAGATATATTTCCCGCTATCGACGAAACCCATGGTGTGTTTTACGATGATGACGGCGACACCTTTAATTACGAAAATGGAACCTATCATCGGCAAGTCATCACCGCCCGAAGAAATGCTGCTGGTGATCAAAGTCACCTCAATATCGAAGGTAAATCGGGAAGTTACCAATCAAGCGTCAAGGATTTCATCATCCGATTGCATGGTCAGGCAGCGACATCGATTCATGTACATGGCGCCAGCGATCCAGTCTCCGTGCAAAACGATCTCGACTTGGAAAATCACCCGACAGCCTGGTATGTGGATGAGGATGTCTATGGCCCGGTTACGGTAATTAAAGTACCTGCCGGTATCGACAGCGATATTGAGATTACCGCGATCGGCCATCAATCGGTGCACAAGACGATGGAACGGTTCCTGGCAACGGATGCGTCCCTTTCCGGGCCAGTCGCCCCGGATACACCGTTGCAAACCAACAATGGCATGTATACTCTGGCCAATGAGTTTGGGCCCTTTGGCGATTTACGCAACACGATCCAGAACAATCATACCGGTTACACGGGCCGAGGTTTTATCGCCGGATTTAATTACGTGGATACTGCCGCGACTTATTATTTATCGCGTCGTGCAGACGGCGTATACAAGGCCATGTTCCGCTTTGCTAACGGGTGGCCTGAGTTAATGCGGACCCTCAACGTGTATGTCAATGGCATACGTTACGGCACGCTGGATATTCCAAGTTTGGCCAATTGGGACCAATGGCAGGAAGTCACCATGGACATTCCATTGGTTGCCGGGGCGAACACCATCATGCTGCGGCGTGACATTGAAAATTCCGGCAAGGTCAATCTGGACACGGTGGAACTTTCTACCGATCCGATGCGTTGATGCCGCGAGCTGCTACGCCGCAAAGCCATCAGGACGCTTTTGGCGCGTACATGTCAAATTGAAAAGATAGGGGCCGGTGGTTTAAACCACCGGCCCTTGGTAACAATTGGATTCAAACGCTACCGTAACACGCGTCACGGATGAGGCGCCTTCAAGCTCGCCGTTACTCCGCGTGAGGATCGATAAACACCCTTGGAAACTGGGATGGTGTAACCGCGGCTGCATGACCGTCCAAAAAGCCGACGTTGATATGATTTCCATGGCGATTAAAGCCGAGGCCGATGTTGGTATCTCCTTTCGGCAACGGCAAATAATTCGGTGCCATGGGAATGCGATCGCGCAGGGCCGGATTGTCTGCCACAGCTTGAAGTGTGCCAAGATTAACTGACGCAGGCAAACCTGCTGCAAAATTATATGCAGTGGTGTAGTAGGTTTCGTCGCAGTAAAAGAGTCCATTGCCACCTTGGGCATCGGTGCCGCCTGGATTGGGGCGAACGCCACAATCCGCAAACATCAAGGTTTGCTGTGGATCAGGGATGCCTTTAAGGGTGCAGCCCCAAGGCGCAGTACCACCGGCTGCGGCTTGCGGACCGGCAGGTATCTGGAAAGACCAAGCGGCATTGAAAGCCCCGTAGGAACCGTTGTACTTGGCCGACGCTATATCCGCGTTGATACCATAAGAAATGGGGTAGTACCCTTGAAAGTTTCCGGAGTAACCGGTAGGTGTCGGCTGTGGCGAGGTCGCAGTTACGGCCACGTTATTGAAAATCTGATATCCCGGATAGGTGTCGGTAAGTGTGGGATCGGACGGACACAAAAACACCTTTGCCCCGGCTCCGTGGACGCCGAAATTCATGAAGGTCTGATCAGGTTGACCGCCCAGATATGGCACCAGCGCACTGGCCCAGTCGTCCATGACTGAATATCCTTGTGGCTGGTAGGTTCCAGTTTGTGGGTTATACAGAGTTGATCGATATGCAAACATCGTGTGATTAGGATCGGGGGTTTCAGTGTATTGCATGATGCTGCTATCCGTGTCTGGTTGAATGAAGTCCTTATGGACATCGGCAAACTCGATTTCCGCCGTGAGTATCTGCCGGACATTAGACAGACAGACTGTGGAGGCAGCGTCTTCGCGAGCTTTGGCCAAGGCTGGCAACAAGATCGCAATAAGCAAGGCGATGATTGAAATCACCACCAGCAATTCTATAAGTGTAAAACCGCCGCTTTTACGTTGGACATGTGACATTTTCATCCCCTTCTGCAAGAATATTTTCGAAAACACTAGCTGCGCCACCAACGGCGTTTCGCCGTCAATGGAAGCAATCCAATAATCAGTAAGGACAGGCTTGCCGGTTCCGGTGTGGAAACGAAAGTAGCGTTGTCCGCGCTCAACAATCCGTATTCGCCCAATAGCTGGTTGTAAGCAGCCATGGTTGCGCTGCTGGCGTCATGCTCTCGCAGCGTTTGTCCGAACGGAAGAAGATCTTGCGCCGTAATAACCCCGGTACCGAGATAATCGGCTGCGGGGTTGAATTCGGTATTGTTACTCGCCAATAGGCTTCCGAATGCGTTTACATCCGCAACGTTGTACTGTCCGTCGAAAAGCAAATCACCGAGGCCTTGTCCGTAGATCGTTGATGTGTACAGACCAGCAATACGCTGGATGTTATAGGTTCCATCTGGTTTATAGCTTACGATGGTAGCCACGTGATTGCCGCTGGTCAGCCCGGTGACTTGAAACTGCCATTGATTGGTATCCGTCTGAGTGGCTTGGTTAGCGCTGCCTACAAGCGAAAGTATCTGCGACGTGGTATCGGCGGCCGGCAAGTCGAAGAGAACATGCACATTGTTGGCCAAGCCATCAGCCGTAGTTGACTGAACCACCAGTTCTCGGTTTTGATTGACACCATGCACCACCGGATTAAAGCTCATGATCGTCGATTGGGGCAGCATGGTGTCAACGTAAATGGTCTGCGTCCAATCGGTGTACACCGGCGGTGCATCAATTCCACTACGTGCACGAAAAGCTATGACCGATATGTAGTTGTACCCCTGAGATAGATCACTTGTCTTGACGCCTTCGGTATAAAGCCCCGTGCCGCCTCCCACCAATGGACTGGCATTCTGAAATTCAAGATAGCCATAGCCGATTGCATTTGGCGTGGTACTCACAAAGTTCTGCCCATTGATCGCAACGCCGCTATTAATCTTAAAGATTGCGTTATTCCCACCGGCGTTCGGATCGTAAAGACTGGGGTTATCGAGCAAATAAACTTTCTTCGTTTGCAGTTGAATTTGAAACTGCGAGCCTTTAATGACAGCCACGTTTGTAACCGTGTCGGCACCATTTTCCGCAGTGACGTTAGGATCAGACGCCGCGGGCGTTGTGCCGGGAATCTCACCGGCGGCATTGGTAACGGTCATTATTCCAATAGGCGTTGGCGGGCCGTAAATTAAATATCCCTGTCCTGTGAATTGACCCGAAGTGTTCGTGTTATTGGGAAATGTAACATTCACCGTACCATTCTGGTTGACCCGCAGAATCTGCGGCAACACCCCATTGGATGCGGATGCGTTTCCGGTCAGTTCCACTAAATACGGTACATCCGTCGGATTAAAACTGGTCTGGATCGTAGTGCTTAAATTTCCACCACCTGTCTGATTATTTAGCAGCACTACGGCAGAGTCTTGACGTTCAAAGGCGTAGTTGTTCTGGCTGACATAGCGGTTGATTACATTCCCGGTGCTGTAACGATTGCGTATGTCCACCAGCCCGCTGACTTGGTTCAGATGTGTGACCGCCATGGTCTGCGTGGAGGCGTCGTAATTTGCCAGTGAATTATTAGCCAGCGTGTTGCCATACACGCCTCCTAAAGCATCGCCACGTCCATTTTGGGGAAATGATTGGGTACCATTATCAAACGCCGTTTGATTGCCGTTGTAATACACAATAGCCTGGCCCGGCATCATGAGAGTGTAGGCATAAGCCACATTGCTGAGATACGGGGCCCCGTTATCCTGACTCTGAACGAAACTGACTCCACCATTATTGACCAAGGAAGATGCCCCGATGACATTATTCCAATTATTGGTCAATCCGTCACCCGTCAAATTGCCTTGAAGGGCGAAGAACAACGGAAAGTTAAGCGCATTGAGGTTCGCACCGGGATCAATGGGGCTGCCAGGTCCTTCTGGAATAGTACTGTTATAGTATTCACCAAACGAATAGACCTGCTGCTGCTGCCCATTGAGATAGTCCTGTGTGCTTGCGCCGGTGACCGCCTGATTAAAGTAGGGCAATATGGTTGGCCATTCCATATTTTTCACGGCATCCAGACGGAATCCATTAACACCGAGCGTCTGTACAAACCATTGCACATTGTCCATCAGGTAGCCGGTGTCGTTTTGCAGTGTCGGCGAGCCGCCCTGCGGATTACCCGCATTGAACGAATTGACACCAATACCGCTCTGGCCCGTATCAGGATTGGTAATGGTGTATGAATTATATCCGGGCTGAGGGTAAAACTGCTGGTTGGCTGGCATTGGGACATTGGCGATACGACCAAACGCCGGCTGCGTTCCGCCTGGAATGTTGTCGGCATTACCCGGCGTGGTTGGAAGCCGAATGTATTGATAATTCTCATTAAAATTAATATTAATGAGCCCAGCTAACTGACCAGTCTGAGTACTGGAATCGCTTGGGTTGTTAAAGTCACCATATGGATTGCCTGGTGTGCTAAGCGTAAATCCGGGATATCCTCCGGCTTCTGCAAACGTCGAACCATTGCCGTCCGTTGTATCGAAGCTCGAAAATCCGTTGTGCCCAAGTGAGTAATCGGTATAGAAATATCCACCCATTTGATGAATGGTGTTGATAAGCGATTCATAGCCTTGGAGCGTGCCGTAGGCGGTTGGGTCGTTGGGCGATCCGAGATCAAACCGATTATAGACGTCATACCCCACTGATCCATTGCCGCTGTCCGCCCGATTAGGTGGAGGGGTCAGAAGCGATCCGTATCCAGAGCCAAAGATATCCGGAGAACGATTCTGGATGTTCTGCCACGAGCCGCCAAAATAATCCAAAATGGCTCCAGGCGAAAATGCCTGACTTTGGGCAACAGCAGTCGAAGCATACAAGCCCAGCGCAAGCGATGCAGCGATGACAGACCGCCTCATCAGCCACCGGCCCACGGGTGGTGGAAGGTGACTGCCATGTTCCCGAGTACTGGCCATCAGATTCTCCCTTCACTTTTTAGAGGAGACTGGCGCCGCTTGCCAATTTGAAGAAGCATCGGCAGCAGCACCAAACCGGTCATCAGCAGCGACGACGGTTCTGGCACTGCGACCGGATCGGTGGCGTCGATGTTGTTGAAGTAGTCTGCCTGATAAGTGCTGCCCAAGTTGTCGTTAAAAAGTGCCAGTTCATTAATTGGAAGGCTATTCAATGTAAGCGATGAAAAAGTCTCGCCCAGAACCGCCGTATTCAGCGGTGTGAGCGTAACTGAAGCGGTATCATCATTCTGAATTGTGACTGTAACCTGCAATCCATTGCCGTTATTGCCAATTGCGGTGCCATCGTGGGCGGATGAAATGGTGCTCGACTGGCTGCTGGCGAATCCCTGCGAGGATGACGAGTAGCCGCCCCAACTGACACCGTAATAGCTTCCGCCGGCGAAAGCAGCAATTTCTAAAATGGGTGTGGCGTAGTTGGTGGCGGGGTTGTAATTTTGCAGTTGAAACCCCTCAGCACCTTGGGTACCGATGGCATCAGTAGCCATATCGATGGAGAACGTCGCACCAGGCGCTAGCGCGTAATTAAATGATCGGTAGGCGGTCTGCGCTACAGGATCCGTGCCGGTTGCATTTTGCGACCATAATGCCCACGCCACATCATTGGTATTAATGTTAGGATTTGCCGTCACACCGAATATGTTGGCGGCGGATTCCGTGTCAAAACCCCAAGTTGCGGATTGATTGACACCCGACTGCGATATATCCGGCACAAGTTGCCACGCACCAAATCCACTACCGCCGTTGGAGCCGGTCACCCATTGGCCACCGGCATATGCTGAATTCGCGGCATTATCGGAAAGGCTCACAGCGCCACGGGCGGCGCTGTGAGCCCCAATTGCCACGATGGACGTGAATGCCGCTGCTGTAAGCAAAACCCGGTACCGGGTGCCATCTTGTTTTTTTATCTTTTGAAACATACAACCTTCCAAATAAAAAGACCGATGGCCAGAATTAGCAGGCAGCAATCCCGCCGCTATCAGACGGATCAATCTCAAACCATTTTCCGCCGTCGCAGTAGTAGCAGGCTGCCAGCCGCAATACCCAGCAAGGCAACGGAGGTCGGCTCGGGTGTAGCGGTGATTGCCAAACTGTTGAAGGAGCCGTTCTGGTCTGTATTCTGGTTGAACACGTCGGCACCGGCAATCACGTCACTGCTGTTGAGCGTGCCAGTGTACGTCGCCAGCACCTGCGGTGCCGTGCCGACGGAACTCAGAGTCAATTTATAGGCATTTCCTGTACCCAAATCGAAGCTGGCCGTGATCCCAGCGGCAAGATCGGCACTGGTTATGCCCGATGTTGACGACACAGTAGCCCCGTCGGTGGTAACATTGGTTTCGAGGACGTAGCCACCTGAGCTGGTCTGACCGTTGTACGAGGTCAGGTTGTTGCTGGTCGTACTGTCGCCAAGCTCATTAAAGCTCAGCGAAAACACGGCGCTGCTATCCACGTATGTGTTGGCGGTAGTTTGAGAACCATTTCCCACTGTGACAGGAACCGAACCGACAGATAACGTCGGGGCGCCATTGTCGAGACTGAAGCCGAACGCGGGCATCCCGGCCGCTGGGTAGGACCCAACGCTGCCAGACTGTAAAGCAACGCTAAATGCTTGATTGGCACTGAGGTCTCCAGTAAAGGCACGGTACGCATCCGCCCGGGCCACATTTGTCGATGCCCCATTCGTACCGTTGTTGGCATACATATACCAGTAATTGCCGTTGGTACGGATTGGGTTGGAGGAATTGAAAGTTGTTAACCCGGAGCCGTTGTATGGGCTGGCGCCCGTTTGCTGGTTAACGACTGTCCAAGCACCAAACCCGGTACCAGCGTTTGGCTCCGTAGCCGTCGCCGGACTGTTGCTGGTATTTAGCCACACATTGGCAGTGCCGCCAGTTCCCTCATAATTTCCAGCGTTATCACTGGCAATCGTGGCCGCATGCACGGAGGTGGCCGTACCGATGCACACTGCCGCAACAGCCACGGCGGATAGCGCCGATATTGAGAGAAGTGAGCCTGAGGAAGAACGTGATCGCATGGGAGTTTCTCCTTCTAAAAGAAACGAGACAACAAAAACACAAAACCGAGACATTGGGGTGAGATACCGTACCTCACCGATGTCATCAAGTTTAACCGGTTAAATAACTTTGTCAAGTGACTTTTCTAAATTTTCCTCCCATCTGGAAAATCGGCTCATTTTTGACAAAATAGCGAACATTTTGGCCGTGTTTCATTTATCAAGCTATTCTTTAGTGTTGATTTAGGTGCACACATTATACCACGATGGCCTCAATACCATCTCATAAACAGGTAGCAGACCCATTATATTCTGCTATCCGGATGGCCATGTATTGACATTGTTAACTAATACGGTAAACTGTTTTAGCAATATTGTTGGCCTTGAATTAGCGCCAACTGCGGTTGTTTGAGTATCGGATATGCGTGGCCGTATTAGCCGCACCAGCGGATATCCGATACATTTTTGGCTTTTGGAATGTTTTGGGGCGCCAGTGATGCCTGAAGATATCGACGCCCGCAGGAGCGAATATCCGATAATAGTACCTATGGATGACGGCCAATCGGATGGTGTGGTTGAGGATGCGAAGTGCGTAACACTGGCAAGGATTGACGCCGTTGGCTACCCGCTTGGCAAGCCACCAGCAAAAATCAACATCAGGGACGTGGCTGGCCAGGCCGGCGTTTCAGTAGCGACAGTGTCCATGGTCATAAACCAAAACCCCCGGATCAGTCGGGCCACCCGAGCCAAGGTGAATGGCGTTATACAGCAGTTGGGATATAGCCCCAGCCGCCCGGCTCAAACCTTGTCGGGCAAGTACACGCAGGTGTTGGCGGTATTGCTTCCTGCATTGCGTCACGCCCTCGCCGACACCTATTTCGGTGAACTGCTCAGCGGTGTCGTTGACCGCGCCGGTAAGCTCGGCCATAAAATTATTGTCGAGCAGACAAAACCGCAATACCTCAAAGATCACAAACATATTGAGCTTTTCGAACGGAAGTTTGTCGATGGCGTTCTCTGCTTAGGTTTTAATGATAAGCATCACCTATTGGCGGACTTTTTAGCCCGACAATACCCAGCCATCATGGTGGATAATCGTTACAGCGAGTACAAGCTTGATTTTGTTCATTGCGACTACCGCCAGGGTGCCCAGCAGGCGATGAACTGCCTTATTCAGCTCGGCCACCGCAAAATCGCCATGATCTACGCCGCCCCGGAAAGTGCTACGTCGCGCGATGTGCTGGATATATACCGACAGAGGATGATGGCTCTAGTCGGAGGGATAAGTGAAAAATGGATGGTCGATGGGATGTTTACGGCGGAGGGCGGAGCGATCGCGACAGATAAATTGCTGTCTGAAGCCCCCGACATTACGGCCTTACTATGCGGCAATGACAAGATGGCGATCGGTGCCATGCATTCCCTTATCCGCCAAGGCCTTCGCGTTCCGCAGGATGTTTCAGTGGTAGGTTTTGATGATATCCAGCACTTGCCCTTTATCAGTCCCGGCTTAACCACCGTCCATTTGCCACTCTATGAGTTGGGCGCTTTGGCCGTCGAACGGCTCATCGAACGTACGCACGACAAGATATCGCATATTCATGAGGTGCTTCCGACCCACCTAGTACTTAGGGAGTCTACCGGTATGGTGCGACAATCATAATTAATTCAGCACGGACCGCCGCCGCTGCAGGTGATTTTTATCACGAACATTGTACTTCCGGTCTTATTGAGGAAATGACATATATGGTTAACCGATTTCTGGTTAAGCACCCTCGTACTTGCATTAAAATGTCAGGGATGCTTCTTGCCTCCCTGTGCGGTATCGCCATAGCTCCGACAGCGACTGCGGTCGCAATGCCTACGGCGGCGGTTGGAAAGGTCTCATCGATACCCGCACGCATGCCTCACCGATTTACCTTTGCCCCGCCCGCCCGTGACGGATCGATTCAGAGGGTTTATATAGCCGGTGACTTTAATAACTGGAGCCCTACCCAAACACCCATGCAAAGAATCGGTCCGCGACGGTGGGCTATTACACTGAAACTGACGCCGGGCATTCACTACTATAAATTTGTTATTAATGGCAGTCGATGGACGCCTGATCCCGAGGCGAATCCTCGGCTCTCCGTATCGGACGGCAATGGAGGCATTAACAGCGGTGTCAGAATCGCATCGGCGTGGCGGCAGATGCCTCAGCCGAATCCGAACAGCGTCCCCATGAATGAAATTGCTTTTTCCCGCAACGACCGCGTATTTTACGATGTTGTCAACCCGCATGAATTGCGTTTAAGCCTCCGTGCCCGATCGGGTGCCATTGCACGGGCGTCGGTGGTGGTTCACTCGATGCGCGGCTGGCACCGCTATGCGCTGCGGCCGGAATATACCCATGCAGGTGCAACGCTGTACGGCAACCTGATCAATGGACTTGATGGCACCGTCCATTATTATTTTTCGCTCAGCCATGGCCGCCAAACGCTTTACTTGGCGCGTGACCAATTCTATCTTTCCGAAACGGCCGCTCGCAATCATGCATATGAATCGCAATTGCACCCATTAATTATCACTCCGAGGTGGACGCATCATGCTGTGTGGTATGAAATATTCCCAGAGCGATTTTTCAACGGCAACAAAGCCAACAATCCTTCACCCCACATTCCCTGGCGCTGGTCATGGTTCAGGCCCTATCGACCGGCCGGCGAACACGGTAATTTTTACAGCTACGTCTTCAATAGATTTTACGGCGGCGACATAGAGGGTATCGCTGATAAACTCGGCTATCTGCAGCAATTAGGAGTCAACACACTTTACCTTACCCCTATATTTGTGTCTCCCAGCATTCACAAATATGATCCATGGGACTACCGCCACGTGGATGATGGCTTTGGCATTAAGGGGTCGTTGAAATTATTAAAAGGTGAGCGCATTCGAAATCCGGCGACATGGCAATGGTCGAAATCGGATAAGGTATTTCTTCATTTTGTTAAGCAGGCTCACCGGCGCCATTTCAGGGTGGTGTTGGACGTACCATTTGGTCACTGTGGCGTCGGCTTTGGCCCGTTTCAAAATGTATTGAAGTACGGCCGCAAGTCGCCCTACGCGGGATGGTTTCAAATTGTAAAATGGTCACCACACATCATTTACCGCTCATGGGGTGGCCTTAACGGAAATATGCCCAATTTCCGCCATTACGCCAAAACTGGCCTTGCACCAAGCCTGTGCCGATATTTCTTTGCCATTACCCGGCGATGGATGGCTCCGAATGGGAATGTAGCCAGCGGAATAAACGGATGGCGGGTGGATTCGGCCCAAACAGTACCTCACGCATTCTGGATCGCCTGGCGGAAAGTGGTAAAGTCCATCAATCCGCAAGCCGTGATTATAGGCGAAATCTGGCCACCTGCGCAGGCGTATCTGAACAAAGGTAATCAATTTGATGGCGTAATGAATTATCCATTCGCTACCATCTGCACGCAGTTCTTTGCCGATCGTCGGGGATATGGTGGAATCGGCATAGGTCCAAGGCGATTTGGAATGGATTTATCGCAAATGCTCGACTGGTATTCGTGGCAGACGGATCTTACACAGCAAAATCTGCTTGACAGCCAGGATACCGATCGTTTCGTGTCTCGGATTGTTAACCTGAATTTACCCTTTAACGCAGATGACCGTCTCCAAACCAATCCGAATTACAGTTCTGCCAAACCCACCACGTACCAGTACAGGCGATTTGAACAGGTCGTGGCATTTCAGATGTCTTTTGTCGGCGCTCCAATGATCTGGTACGGGGATGAGGTGGGTATGTGGGGGGCCAGCGATCCATCCGATCGCCAACCGATGGTCTGGAAAAGTATGGAACCCTACGATGACCCGCATGTAGCGGTCAACGAATCACTTCTGGCATTTTACCGCCGTGCGATCGCTATGCGGAGACGACTTCCAGCGCTGCAAACTGGTGGATATGGTGAATTGCTTTCGGTGTCCAATAAAGATGTATTCGGTTTTTACCGCAACCTCAACGGTTCTCATGTTTACGTGGTACTCAATCGCAGCGCTCAAACGCACCACGTGATATTACATGTATTCAAGTCTGATATCGGACGCAAGCTTTATAACTATCTTTCACCCCGTGATTTTCGCCTTGTCGTGCAGCCACGTAGCTCCATTCACCGGCGACCCCAATTGAAATGGCGAAACGGAGCCCATGCAATCCGGGCAGTCGCCAATTTAGAATTGGAGTTGAGGCCTTGGCAGACCATGGTCCTTGCCCCAAAGAGTGCGAGCAGTCAATAAATCGCGACACTTATCCGGAAGATTATCGCGGTACCAAATTGCCCCTGCGACCCTGCCTGATTCCATGGACTTGGATGTTTATGGTATTTATAGGTAGATATTTCAGCTATCTTCGCAAAATCTATCCAGTGCAGTGGAGCACGAATGATAGACATGCTGAGGTCTGGCAGACAGACCATTTGACTTTTGACAACTATTGCTATAATTGTGTTGTAGACGATGATGCAACAAATCGTTGCTTCAGGCGTTTGGCCCGTCGAAGGGCGCTGTGGGCCGGTGTCAATTGCCGATGGTCGTCCGGCGATTGATGGCCAGCACAGGTGGGCACGACGATGCACTCAGTTGATGATGGCTCGAATGGATATGAGAGCTGGAATTTGGAGCGTGTGTCATGAGTATTATTGGAAAGTTACTGGCGCAAACTCGTAGCCGCCCGGCCAAAATAGTGGCCACGGCATTGAGTGCCTTGGTAACAGGTGCGGTAGTAATGTCAAGTGGCGCGGCGCAAGCACGCGTGTTCATCGGCGTGGGATTGAACTTTGGAGTGCCCGTGTTCCGTGCACCAATCTATGGCCCTCCGCCCGTGGTTTACACACCACCTCCCATGGTGGTTTACGCCCCCCCGCCGGTGGTCTATCAACCGGCCCCAATTGTCACCGCGCCGGTCCAATCTTATGTAAACACTCCGGTCGCCGCACCGGTACCGGCTGTCACCTATCCACCACCGATCACCTATACACCGCCGGGACTCGTCAACCAAACGCCTGTACCGACGCCGGTTTACACCACTCCGATGGTCCCAACGTATACGCCAGGATATGGCTACACCTCGAATTACGCCGTACCAACATATGTGCCGCCTGTGTACATACCCCCTATTTACGCGCCGCCGGTGTATGTGGCGCCCCGATTCGCATACCGGCCGTATTGCCGCCCCTATTTTTATCATCCATATTTTCACCCTGTTTTCCGACCGTATTTCTATCACCGATTTTATCACCCGTACTTCTACCATCCGTTTTGTCCCCGCTTCGGTGCGGGCATCCATTTGGGGTTTAATTTCCGCTGACCACTGCGGTGTACGAAGGATCGGTGAATATTGTCTGTTTGATAAACATCTCCTCGCGTAAGGGCCTACCCCTCTTGGGATGGGCCCTTTTTAATCTGCAGAGGCCAATCAAATTCGCTTTTCCGGTATTCCGCAGTTTGGTACAGCGGCGGCCGTTTTGGCACCAGTAGTCCGGACGGCGGGATGTGATTCCAACTTCGCAACGCCGATTGACATCGCAGGTCTGGGAACATACGATGATGGCAGACAATCGAAGACCGCTCTTATCCAGAGTGCCTGAGGGACGGGCCCGTTGAAGGCACAGCAACCCATGCGGACAGCCAAAGGGCTGATATCGTGAAAAGGGTGCTAATTCCCTCCCGCTCGCGTTAGGCGAACTTGGGGATAGATAAGTGGTGGCGAGTCAGCACACGACATGTGTCTCACCCGTCAAACTCTTATCTGACCTTTAAGCAATTTGAACAGCGATCGGCAAGGCGCTCGCATCTGGATGCTGGCGATATTGAGCAGATGCCAAGCGAGAGCGATCGATGTAAAAATGCGGAGGATAAGATGTCATACGTGCGTGGCTTGAAGTGCCGAGAATGTGGTCAAAATTATCCCGAAAAAGGTGTGCATGTTTGTGAAACATGTTTTGGCCCATTGGAAGTGCAATATGACTACGCCGCCATGCGAGGGAAAGTGACGCGTGAGTCAATTGAGGCCGGTCCGCGGAATTTATGGCGATATCGCGATTTGCTGCCCATTCATGGCGAACCCAAATCGGGCTTGCATTCCGGCCTGACTCCGCTAAAACGCGCCCGTAACCTGGAAAAGGTGCTGGGCGTGCGTGAACTGTACATCAAAGATGATGCAGCCAACTACCCGACTTGGAGCTACAAAGAACGTGTGGTATCGGTGGCCATCACCAAAGCGATCGAACTTGGTTATGACACAGTGGGATGTGCCAGCACCGGCAATCTGGCCAACAGCGTGGCGGCGCATGCGGCAGAGGCAGGCCTGCGTGCGTTTGTAATGATTCCGCACGATCTTGAACAGGGAAAGGTGCTTGGCTCACTGATTTTTAACCCAACGATGGTGCGCATACAGGGCAATTACGATGACGTTAACCGACTCTGTTCTGAAATAGCCGACAAATACCGTTGGGCGATTGTGAACGTAAATTTGCGTCCGTTTTACACCGAAGGAGCCAAGACTTTTGGGTTTGAAATTGCCGAACAAATGGGCTGGCAATTGCCGAAGCACACAGTGTGCCCTACGGCTGGTGGAACGATTTTACCTAAGATTTATAAAGGCTACCGTGAATTGATCGATTTGGGCATTGTGGCAGATAACCAACCACGCATTTACTCGGCCCAGGCGGCGGGATGCAATCCCGTGGTGGAGGCAATCCGCGCGGGTCGTGACTTAATAAAGCCTCAGAAACCGAAGACCATCGCCAAAAGCATTGCCATCGGTAACCCTGCGGATGGGTTTTACGTGGTGCAGGCGGTCAAGGAAAGCGGTGGCTGGGGAGAAGATGCCACGGATACAGAAATTGTCGATGCGATAAAATTATTAGCCCGCACGGAAGGTACATGGACGGAACCCGCTGGCGGGACGACATTGGCGGCGACTATCAAACTCATTGAATCGGGCCGAATCCCGCGTGATGAGAGCATCTGTGTCTGCATAACGGGCAACGGCCTTAAGACGGTGGAGGTTGTGGTGGATCAACTTGAGCCTCCGGCATCCATACCGCCGAGCCTGGAAGCGTTTGATGCCCTGATGGCGGGCAGGGAATCGGTGGATCCAGCACCCGCTTCAGTATAAATGATTAAGTATTTAGTTTTTGGTGGAGATTCTCACATGGCTGTAAAAGTTCGCATTCCAACCCCTCTGCGTTCGCTCACCAACGGAGTGGACTCTCTGGACGCGTCGGGTGCCGATGTACAGAGTGTGCTGGCCGAAGTGTGCCAGCGGTTTGAGGGCATGGACAAACGACTCTTCAAACAACCGGGCGAATTGAACCGATTTGTTAATATCTACGTGAATAATGAGGACATTCGTTTTCTTGATAACTTAAGTACACCCGTCAAGGATGGCGATGACCTGAGCATTGTGCCTGCCATTGCCGGAGGATGATTTACCGTGGCTAAAGTGCAAAAACGTGTTTGGCTTACCTTTGGCAACCGCTCTCTGGTGGAGAAACCCATTCTCTGGCGAATGGCTCGAGCGCATCCGGACGTGAGCTTTGATATTCGGCAAGCCAGTGTGACCGCGGAGATCGGCATTATGGCAGTGCTTTTTGAAGGCGAGGCGGATGATGTGTGTCAGGCGTTGAAGTTTCTCACGTCGGCGGGCCTGACCGTTGAGCCTATCGAGAAAAATATGATCGAAAGCTGAATACTCCGCGAACTGCCGATCGGCTGCCAAACCGCATGGCGATGAGTTTGCCGCCATTGCAGTCGATGAGCCCGTCACCCATTTTGAAACAGTTGAAGATACGATAGCTAAACACCTTATAAAATTATACTGAAAGAGTGAGGATATTATGGCGTTATCTCAGACCGCATCGGAACTGGAAAAAGCGGACCCATCATTGGCCCGGTATAACCGGCAGATGCTGTGGGAGCCGATCGGCATTGAAGGGCAACGCAAACTTCGCGACTCACGGGTGTTGATGGTGGGCTGTGGCGCCCTAGGAACAGTACTGGCCAACACACTGGCCCGTGCAGGTGTCGGGCATCTGACCATTGTGGACCGCGATTTTATTGAACTCAATAATCTCCAGCGGCAAGTGCTGTTTGACGAACGCGACATCGCTGACCAGTTACCCAAGGCCGAAGCGGCCAAGCGCAAAATCGGCATCATTAATTCTGCCGTACATGTTGAGGCAATCGTTGCGGATGTGAACCATACCAACATCGAACAACTGGCGGCCAGCCAGCATCTGCTGCTGGACGGCACCGACAACTTTGAAACTCGATTTTTAATAAATGATACCTCGATCAAGACCGGCATTCCATGGATTTACGGTGCGTGCATCAGTGCGATGGGCTTGGGAATGGTGATTCTTCCTGGGGTTACACCTTGCCTGCGGTGTATATTTGAAACCTCTCCCCCGCCGGGCATGAACCCCACGTGCGATACCGCTGGCGTGCTTGGTCCAACTGTTAATGTGGTGGCTAGCTGGCAGGCGATGGAGGCGATTAAATTGCTTTCCGGTAACCGTGAAACGCTAAGCCCGTTCATGTTCAGTTTTGATATGTGGGATAACCGCTACCAGCAATTGCGGGTGGCCAAAGCCCGCGAGTTGGCAGATTGTCCGGCGTGCAAGCATGGCAATTTGGAATATCTATCCGGCAAATTTGGCGGCAGCACCACCACCCTTTGTGGTCGAAACGCCGTGCAGATATCACAACCAAGCGGCAGCAAAATTGATTTTGAGCATGTGGCCAAAAATCTGTCGGCGGTGGGCAGCCCCTCATTTAATAAGTTTATGCTTAAGTGCCCCATCCGTCATGGGCAGGGTGAAAATCAGAAGGAATATGAAATTACACTTTTCTCCGATGGGCGTGCTATTATCAAGGGGACCAACGACGCCGCGACGGCCAAGGCAATCTATGCCAAGTATGTCGGCAGTTGAGATTGCCCGGAAGTTGAAGAACAACCGCAGCGGAACGGTTGGAAGTTTAAGGATTATTTCAGGAGGCATAAATGCTCGATATTTTTATTGATACCATGAAACTCACACGGAATTCCACGCTAAAACTCGTGGCGGACCTTTCCGATGACCAGATTGTGCTTCAGCCGGTGGCAGGGATGAATCATCCCGCCTGGGTGTTGGGGCATTTACTGATGGTGGATGGCACTTATCTTGTTCTGGCCGGTGGAGCCAAGCCCGCACTGGACACCAATTGGATGGAAATCTATGGCCGTGGTTCAACGCCCGTGGCGGATAAGACAAAATATAAACCCAAGAACTGGTATCTGGATCAAATGGCGTCCGTTCGGAATCAGGTTATCGAGCGTCTGAAGGTTCTCACCCCTGCTGACATGGCCCAGCCTCATCCCGACCCGGCACGCCGCGAGCGTTTTCCAACAGTGGGACACAACCTATTTGCGTATGGCACCTGGCATGAGGCATATCACGCTGGACAGCTTTCAGCTTGGCGGCGCGTACTCGGCTTGCCGGCGGCATAACTGAACGTCATCTCAAATTTTGGTCGGTACAGTGCGGACAATTTGTCGGTCCACTCGCTCTTGGTTACCCGACGCGCATGTTGGGGCTGCGCCGTTTTTCTGTTGACGACTTGACCGGGAATAATCGCTCAAGCTATAGTCACGGAGAATGGGCGATTGCGGTCGATGTAAGAAAGGCTGATTGGTGCGTAGGTTTTACCTGATCCTTATGAGCCTGCTTCTGCTTTTAGCGACTAACGTACCAGTTGCGCAGTGTTCAGTAACCAGATCGCTCCTAATCGGCCAGACTCGCTGCAGCGCAATGGACATAGCTGCCAGCAGAACGTCAACGCGGGTTGGCGCACATCGGGCTTGCTGCCCCATGGGACACCCGCAGCCAGCATCATGCCATATGACGCTTGTTCACAAGAGGTGGAACGCCAGTCGCGCCAACACAAATCCCCCGCCACCATCGTTGGTTTTACTTTACTTCCTGCCGCATAGGCTCGTGCATATCAGCAGTGGTAAGGAGCAAACTCCGCCCCAAACATTATCATCTGGGCATGCCCCTCCTATTCTCGCCACCAAATGCACACTTAATATTTGATTCCGCCAACTACGCCTCGACGTGAAACCCGCACCGAGTATCGGCTGCCGGGTGAAACATCATTTTGTAGTTGTAGTGAGCCGTAATCATGAAAAATGTCCTCATTGCGGTGTCTGCCGCCATTGTATTTTTGCTGTTTGGATTCGTCGGTGGCATATGGTTAACCCACAGCATGACCTCACGCCGCCCTATGCCCCTGAATAAGATGCCGACATCTGCAGCACACCAGCGCCAAAAGATAGCCGGTACCGAGAAGAAGCCCAAAATTCTTTATTGGTGGGACCCCATGTTGGGCCCATCGTCGATTTCATCCAAGCCAGGCGTCAGTGCCATGGGGATGAAACTCGTGCCGGTTTATGCGCCGCGCCATGGGATGGCGTCGGGCGGCGTGGTTATTAATCCGGTCATTGAACAGGACATGGGCGTGCAGACGGCGGTAGCCCGTTTCGGCCCGCTGATCCAGACAATCCGTACCGTTGGTTATCTTCGGCGGGCAGCACCGCAAATTACACGCGTGGTGCTGCGAATAAGCGGCTATGTCGGCCATCTTTACGCGGCCACCAATGGGCAAAGCATCCATGCGGGTGAGACGATTTTGACACTCTACAGCCCGAAGCTTTTAACCGATGAGAGAGAGATGCTGTCCGCCTATCACCTATGGCAGTCAGCACGCGGAACTGGTGATCAAGCTGCCACTACTGTCGAGCTGCGCTTATTTCATGCCCTTGCCAATCGGCTTATTAATCTTGGCGTACCCGCAAGTGAGGTACGACGAATTGTCCTGACAAATCACGGAATCAAATATCTACCGTTCAGCAGCCCTGCGTCAGGCGAAGTTACACATATCCTCATTCGGCAGAGATCATACGTGCAACGTGATCAACCCCTCATGGAGATAACCAATCTTTCATCTTTGTGGATCGATGCACATGTCTACGATGACCAGATGGCTTGGGTGAAGACCGGAGATACGATGCACGTTGTACCTAACTCACTTCCGGGGCGAGTCCTGCGGACGCGTGTCAAGTTTATTTCACCATCGGTAAATAGAGTTTCTCATACGGTCATTGTGAGGGGTGATCTACCGAATACGGACGCCGATCTGAGACCGGGGATGACCGCTACGGTTTACATTAAATCGCGGGTGCACAAGGCGGCCATACTCATACCGCGTGACGCCGTAATTGAAACGGGGACACGCAATGTGGTTTTTATTGCTGAGGGCCACGGCCATTTTCACCCGGTGAACGTCAACGTAGGCCTGCCGGCGGAACATGGGATGGTGGAGATATTGTCCGGCATCGAACCGCGGCAAAGAGTGGTGACCAGCGGAGAATTTTTGATCAATGTCGAGTCGCAGATGCGCAGTGCTGAACACGACTTTTTATCAGCAAAACAGACATCCGCGCCAAAACGCGACAATGTGGCCGCCGCACCAACAACCAGACCAATGCCCTAAGGCGCGTGGAACGTCAGGTTGCAACTCGCAGTTGATAAGCATGGAATATCCGAGACATTAGATGTTACGAAAAATTATCGAATTATCCGTCGCCAACCGAGGATTGGTCATTCTGGTTTCGGCGTTGGTCTTTATCCTCGCGGGATATGGGGCATTTCACAGTCAGCTTGATGCCGTACCGGATTTGTCAGATGTGCAGGTGTTAATTCTCACCAATGATGCTGGCCAATCACCAGAGGTGATCCAGCAGCAGGTGACATATCCGCTGGAGACGGCTCTGATATCCGCACCTCGCGTGACGGCCATTCGCGGCGAAAGTATGTTTGATTATTCGCTGATACATATAGTGTTCAAACCGGGCACGAATCTGTACTGGGCACGCAGCAGGGTTCTGGAATATTTAAATTATGCTCGCAATCTTCTGCCCGGGAACGTGCATCCACAACTGGGCCCGGACGCAACCGGCGCAGGATGGGCGTATCAATATGTTTTGTTTCCTGGCTGGTATTGCCGCCATCACCCTCAGGGTATCTGGCACGACTTAAAAACCAACCATTGGTACGCCCATCGGAGCGAAGACCTCGCGGCAAAGCGCGGTCACTGGCTGGGGGCACTCAAATGGGTTCGCGGCTTCACGCATGCCGGCGTCTCACCTATCTCCGGAAAGCCACTGGAGCGGGCCAATATCAACTTGGGTGGTTTGCGGGCGTTGCAAGATTGGTTCGTACGCTTTGCGCTGGAAGCAACGCCAGGCGTGGCGGAGGTTGCTCCGCTGGGGGGTTTTGTCCGTGAATACCAAGTGGTACTGGATCCGGTTAAGGTGCGGTCGTACCACCTACGGCTATCGACAATTGTCCGTGCCATACGCGCGGCAAATAATGCGGTAGGCGGAGGGGTAACCGAAACCGGCGATTTTCAATATATGGTAAATAATACCGCCTATATCACCCATCTTCATCAGTTAGGTGATGTGTTGGTAGGACGTGGCAACCGGGGTGAACCAATCTATCTGCACAATATCGCGCACCTGCAAATTGCTGGCGAGCAACAACAAGGCCTTTGCGAATACAACGGCCAGGGTGAAGCGGTGGGTGGAATTGTGATTGCGCGGTTTCACGGCGATACATTTCGCACCATTTTTCGCGTGAAACAAAAGATTGCTTCAATCGCCGAGAGCCTGCCGCCGGGGGTATTAATTCGTACCGGCTACAACCAGGATAATTTGATAAAACGCGCGATGCACACCCTGTCTGATACGCTGGTGGAGGAGATGATAGTTGTGGCACTGGTGTGCCTGATGTTTTTGCTCCATGGCCGAAGCAGTCTGGTGGCGATCGTCATCATTCCCGCCAGCATGCTGGCAAGTCTGGGCATGCTTTATTTGATGCACGTCAGCGCGAATATTATGAGCCTGAGCGGCATTGCGATTGCAATCGGAGTGGTGGTAGATAGTGCCATTGTCATGGTCGAAAATGCGCATCAGCACATGAACCGCGAAGCGGCCCACGTCGCGTCGGGTGCTACGCCCACGCCGCACATGGAACTGATTCTTCAAGCGGCGGGCGAGGTTGGCCCGAGCATCTTTCTGGGTTTGCTTATCATCACGGTGAGCTTTTTGCCAATTTTCATCCTGCCTGGCGAAAGTGGAAAAATGTTTTCACCTCTGGCGCTCACCAAAACATTCGCCATGGCCGCTGCGGCCGTTCTATCTATTACGCTCACGCCAGTTCTTATGTTTTATCTGGTGCGGGAAAGATTCTGGAAACGAGGCACACCGGTATGGCTTGAGGCGCTTCTCTCCATGGCCATCGTAGCCATCCCGCCGATTGCCATTTGGCGGTTCGCCACGAAAAGCCCATGGCTCTCGCATTACGGCTGGATCATGGCGACCGCATGGGTGGTGCTGGCCATTATGCTGGTGCTGCCACAGAAGATAGTAGATGAATCGCAAAATCCTGTTAGCCGCCTGCTCCGCGTTCTGTTTTCGCCGCTTTTCACCACCGCCATGGCGCTACGCTGGATATTGATACCGGCAGCCATATTGGCGGTTATTTCCATCACGTATCCGTTGATGCATCTTGGCACCCAATTCACTCCCCCACTCAACGAGGGTGTCATGGAATATATGCCGACAACCTATCCGGGCATATCAGTGACACAAGCGCGATTGGTTCTTCAGCACACCAATCAAATCATTAAAAGTTTCCCCGAGGTGCGCTCGGTTTTCGGACAAATGGGCAGGGCCATCACCGCTACCGATGATGCACCGCTAAATATGATTGATACTATTGTCCGTCTTAAGCCCACAAGTCAGTGGCCGCGTGTGCCGATTCATCGTTTCTATCAGAGTTGGCCGCACTGGATGGCTTGGCCATTCCAACACACCTTTTGGCCCGCTTCTCGCCCCATAAGCCGCCCTGAACTGTTGCGGGGATGGATTGGGCCGCGTGGCAGGCACCACCTTGGCATGAGTCAGGCACTGAATATTCCGGGCCTGCCGGTCTATTGGACACAGCCAATCGCCAATCGTACTAATATGGTCAATACCGGCAGCAAGACACTTATTGGTATACGAGTATCCGGCCCGCACCTCCGGGAGCTTGGAAAGTTATCGAATCAAATTGCTTCGGTTGTGTCGCGAGTTCGCGGATCCGTCAATGTCGTCGCTAATCAAACGCTTGGCGGGTACTACCTTCAGATTCACATTCACCGGCAGATTGCCGCGCAGTATGGGCTAAATATCGCCGCCATTCAGCGTGTAATCAGAATCGGAGTCGGTGGTGAGTCAATCGATACTGTCATTAAAGGCCAGCAGCGCTTTCCCATTAACATACGCTATTTCCGTTCACTGCGGCAACACCCGTCAGATATCCGCCAACTGCCGGTTCGTACCCCGGGCGGTGGAACCATACCGCTTGGCGTGGTCGCCGCCATTTACTACAGCAACGGGCCGCCCGAAATCGACAGTTACGATGCCCAAGTTGTCAATTACATCAATATCACATCCAGTGCGCAAAATACTGTGGGATATGTTCGGCGTGCATCAGCAGCCATCCGCCGGGCGGTAAACCTGCCACCCGGCTACACCTATAGCTGGATCGGCACATATCATCAAATTGAGCTCACCAATCAGAGTCTCCGGCTGGCCGTCCCCCTGGTACTGCTGATTATTTGCATTATTTTATTCATGGCCACCGGTCATTTCCTGCGTGTACTTGGTGTGCTCCTGTCAATACCTTTCGGCCTGATAGGCGCATTTTGGGCCATATATTTGATGCATTATGAACTATCGGCTGCGGTGTGGGTGGGAATTATCGCATTAGCAGGGCTATGCACGGAAATGGGCTTGGTATTGCTGGTATATCTGGACCTCGCGGTTCGGGAGGCGCTTGATCGCAATGCCATCAAATCTCGCCGTGATCTGCTCAACTGTGTCTACATCGGAACCGTGCGGCGAATCCGCCCACAAACCATGACAGTCTCCGCTGCTTTGATTGGACTTACCCCTATGTTATGGATGAAAGGTGCGGGTGGCGGAATTATGCGCCATCTGGCCACTCCAATGATTGGCGGACTAGCCAGCAGTTTCTTTCTTGAGCTGCTGGTCCTGCCCGCACTTTATTACATGGTGATGGGCATCGCACTTCGCAAGCACATGACCGCAAGTACAGCCCTGCCACCACAGGAAGCAACTGGCGAAGGAGCCAAACCATGATAAAGAAATCGGTCTTCACACTTCTCATCACACTGCCGGCGATCGGATCATTGTTCATGCTCAGCGCCTGCACCATCAGCCCGAAAGGTGAAGCACGGCTACGCGCCGAGGCGCAGAAAGAGGGGCGTGACTACCATGCGGGCGCACACCGCATGGCTTCCCGACCACTCCCCGATAAGCCGAACGCGACACAATTGATTTCGTACGCACTGCGTCACAGCCCTGCGGTCGAAGCGGCTTACTGGAAATTTCGAGCCGCCATTGAAGTTATTCCACAGGCTGGTACCGAGATGACCACGCCTATGCTCTCCGGCAACCTCGCGCTAAATAATGGCGCGGCAAGCGGAGCTAATTCCTCAATTGGCATCGCCAACATGGGTAGCAGCGATATCCGTTGGCCCGCCAAACCGGCAGCAGACGCAAAAATTGCACTGGAAAATGCACGAGATGCTCAACGGCGATTCCGCGAGGCCCAATTTGATCTACGCCGACAGGTGCTTCAAGCTTGGTACGGGCTCATCACCGCTCGTGCGTTATTGCATAATGCCCAGCTACAACTGGCTGTAGAGCGTACACTGGAGCAGAATCAGCGGCAGCATGTCGAATTTGCCACTGGGGCCGCTACCGGCTATCTGAGCCTGCAAAATGCATTGACACGCATTGGAATAAAACTCGCACAACTGAAACAGTCGATGGCTTCCCGGCAGATTAATCTGAATTCTCTATTAAATCGTTCGCCGCGTCGGAGCCTACGTACGCCGTCAAGTCTGGCATTTACAAATCGGCACATCCCACCCCTCAATCGACTCATTCAACTGGCACTGGAGCACAACCCGAACCTGCGGGCATTGCATTTTACGCGCCTAAGCCGACAAATCGCCATCGACCGGGCCAGAATGCAGTACATTCCGAACTTTGATCTTGGTGCCATGAGCAGCTTGGATGGAGCTATGCAGAATTTGGCCGGTGCGGTCATGTTTCCGGTGGTGCGATATCGCGCGATCAACGCCGCCATCAAGCAGGCACAATACCGCCTTTTCCGCACCACTTCCCAAACGCACCAAAGTCGCAATGATGTGGTAGCGCGGCTGACAAATGACGCCATTGCCATGCACAGCGACGCCGAACAATTGGCATATATTCATAACGGGCTGCTCCCTCGCCTGCACGAACTGCGGCATTTCTCATCGATCGCACTCTCACAGGGGAATCGTGGGCTCACCGCCGATCTGCTGGCCACGCTGAGCATTCTTCATGCTCGTGAACTCGAATTATTACTGCGATTGGACTTCGCCAATCGGCAGGCAGACATTGATGCTCTTACCGCTCAACCGATCCGGAATCAGACCAGCGTGGCACCTGCACCATCCGCGGTAAGACATTCGTCAACCGGGCTATGCGTTCGCGCGCCTCGGCCAGCGTTTGTGGTAGCCGGGCCTCAAATTCCGCAGCCAACGTCGCGCGGTGGGCCACCAAGCGCTGGCGGGAACACGGCGGGGAACACGCCGCAGCGCCTCCACGGCCACGTCGATGCCGATCTTGTTGCGGAACTTGAAGCAGTCGGTCACGGTTTTGGCCGCGCCATAGATGCGAACCTCGACGCCCGCCACATTATGCGTTTCGATTCCCTGGGTAGCGCGTCGCCGGAGAATCGAACCACCCGAAGGGCGACCATCTCGGTGCGTGGCACATGCGCCTTCGGGCCGAGGGCAAGCCAGACCTCAAACGGGTTCTGGGTTGTCAGGTTGTGGAATCGCAGCGCCGAGAGCTGGCAGACAACGCCCGCGGGAGCCAAGCGGCAAACCTCAGCCAGAGCTTGGTTTTCCGATGTCATCGTGCCGGGAACGCGGTAGAGCCCACGCCCCGCGCGTTCGAGGAGGCCTTGATCGCAAGCGCGCCGCAGGTACACGCGGGGGATGCGTTTGGCTGACAAATCGCGTGGGCGCAGCAACACCTTGCTCCGCGCCATCGCCATCATCTGTTCCATCATTCGGATCGTCATGCCGGTATGTTACGGAATCGCACGCACAAACGCTCGCGATTTCATCCACCCAAGACCCGAAATTTATTCTGCACAGACGGGCAGAATCTGTCAGTTTCCGCAAAGCAACCCGGCCGGAGCGAAGTGGACACGGGGCGAGAGTACGAGAGTTGCCTCGGCCGGTTAGCTGTTCTGTTAACCCGAACCCCTCTGGCGGGTTATACCCGCTACGGTGAAAACATGATAGTTTTGTTGTGGAATACTGGTGGCATA
>DZDI01000307.1 GCA_022730455.1 Phycisphaera mikurensis
CCGACCCCAACAACGGTCGTCCCGGCATGACACAATGGCAGATTCTGGTGCTGGGAGTGCTCAGATTAGGCCTCAACGCTGATTATGACCGTATCCAGGAGTTGGCCAATGAACATAATACCCTTCGGCAAATGCTCGGTCACAGTGATTGGGCGGACAAGAAGTATTATAACCTGCAGACTCTCAAAGATAATTTGCGGCTGTTTACTCCGGAAATCCTGGATCGGCTCAACCGGGTAATAGTCCAAGCGGGACACCAGGCATTAAAAAAAAACCCGGAAGATGGGGTCGTAGGCCGTTGTGATTCCTTTGTGGTGAAGACAGACGTCCATTTTCCAACCGACATCAACCTGCTCTTGGACGCCATCCGCAAGGTTATCGAAATAAGTGCTGAACTGTCCGGAATCTACAACCTGCCGGGATGGCGGCAACACTTCTACCACCAGCGTCAATTCAAAAGGCAGTACCGCAAAGTACAGCGGCTCAAGCACTCCACGTCCAAAGACGAAATCAAAAAACAGCGAAAAGATCAGGAGATTAAAGATGCCCATCGTGCTTATCTGGACCTGGCGGAGGGGTATCTGACCCGAGCGGACCACACCCGCAGCCAGATCGGCTCGTACGACCCTCTCACCGTGGCCTGGCTCAGCGCATTGAATGATTTCATGGGACATGCCCGTCGGCAGATCGACCAGATTGATCGGCGGGTGCTCCAGGATGAGCATATTCCTCACGGCGAGAAGGTATTTTCCCTGTTTCAACCGCATACCGAATGGATCAGCAAAGGCAAGGCCGGCGTTCCGGTGGAATTGGGATTGCGTGTGTGCATTATGGAAGATCAGGACCGCTTTATTCTGCATCACCGAGTGATGGTAAGGACCACCGATGACAAGGTGGCCTTTGCCATGGTGGGCGAAACCAAGCAGAAGTTCCCCACCTTACGGGCGGTCAGCATGGACAAAGGTTTCTATAGTCCTGCCAATCAGGAAGTATTAAAATCGCGTCTTGACTGTGTGGTGCTGCCGAAAAAGGGTAAACTCTCGCAAGCCGACAAAGCTCGCGAAAGCGAACCTGAATTTGCCAATCTGCGCAAACAACACTCGGCGGTGGAATCGGCGATCAACGCCCTAGAAGTCCACGGACTGGATAAATGTCCCGATCACGGTCTCCACGGGTTTAAACGCTACATCGCCATGGCGGTGGTGGCACGTAACATACAGCGTCTTGGTGCGGTGTTGCGTCAGCAGGAAAAAGAGGCCGCTGAACACAAACGCGGACCTTACAAAAAAGCAGCCTGAGAAGAGCAGGCTGACCCGGCTGCTAAGACGATGGCAGAGCTATGCCTGGATAGCATGGTAGATGATAATAATTGTCATCTACAAGGCAAAGAAGACAAGAAATTCGGCAGGAGAGCAAGCCATCCGCATTTTCTGTATCTGCGATGGCATAATTTTTTTGAAAATTGGTGGTTTTCTGCCAGACACTAATTA
>DZDI01000308.1 GCA_022730455.1 Phycisphaera mikurensis
ACGTCAGCGCCTACAGCAATGGGACACAGGCGGTCACCGCCGTCACCGCAAAATCAATTTACGGCAATGTTGCTATTGACAATCAAGTCGACGGCACCATCCGAGCACAGGCCAATACAGGCAATGCCATTGCTGTGCAATCGCATACCTACGGATCGAGCACGAGCTACATCACCAATAGTGGATCGATCTATGCCACCTCAAATGTCAATTTTGCCACAGGCATATCTGCTTCCGTATATGGCGACAGCAGCATTTTCAATACTGGCACTATTTCGGCAGATGCGGGAAGGAAGGCCGTCGGCATCCAAATCCGATCCCAATACGGCAATGCGTTAGTCGTCAATGCTGATGGAGGAATCATCCAGGCGTCGGGGACGAGTTATGCTGCAGGCATTTTGATGCCTGTTATCAATTATGCTGAATCCGGATATGTAAACAACGCCGGCAATATCAATGCGACGGCTACAAATAATTGTGGCGCAGGATGCCAATCACTCGCGCTAGGCATCAACGTAGGACATATTTTACAAAGTAAATATTCAGACAGCCCCACCACAGTAACAGTCATAAATTCTGGTGACATCAATGTAAAGGCCGACGCGAGTGTAGTAAGTTTTGTAACAGGCATTCGCACTTATGCCAAGTCTGGAAATTTATCTATTGATAATTCCGGCACTGTCACCGGCTATAGTGCAAATGGTGAAGCGCAAGGAATCACTGCTTATACACAATACAGCCCTATATCCGTGGTCAACTCTGGCCACATCGACGTAAGGAGCAACAATGCCGCGATTGGAACCAATACAACGGGCGATAGAACATTCGGCATTGAGGCCATCTCTAATGCCAAATATGCGCCCGCCGGTCCAATCAACATTGAAAACTCCGGCAGTATCAGTACAAGCGGCTGGACAGCGGAAGGAATCAGGATATTTGCTACATACACAACAGATATTACTGGATACAACTCTGGATCAATTATCGCGCAAGGATATGGATCTCCCGGAGCACTATCAACTGGAACCATAGTAAATCCTTATGCAATCGGCATTTATGCCCGAGTAAGCGCGGGCGATTCAATATTTACCAATGCCGGCTCCATTGATGCCAAGACCAATTACAAAGCTGACGGCTTGATGACAGTAGGTGCTGGCAATTTCAACACTACCAATTCCGGTGATATAACTGCCAAAGGCGACGCAGCAACCGGTGTCTATACCTACGGCGGCTTTGTCGGTTCGGGCGCCTCCGCATTCACAAACAGTGGCGATGTCACAGCTATTGCCGCATCGATTGCCTACGGTGCCCGAAACGTCATTGGGTACCGTGGAGTGACTGACGACAACAGCGGAACGATCCAGGCCAGCGCCGGCGTGGATCTGCCGTCGCCGGCTTATGCGGTCGCCGACGGCCTGTGGGTATATGACCTGGTCGGCGCCATCACCGTCACCAACTCAGGCGCCCTTGGCGCCACCGCGCAGTCCTCC
>DZDI01000138.1 GCA_022730455.1 Phycisphaera mikurensis
GATTTGTGACCATCCACGGCGCTTACGGGCGCGTTTCAGCCGCTCGGCAAGGCTCCGCAGAGAGGACTCCATACGGCGGGATTGACCATGAACCAGCTCAGTCCGCTGCAGATTTTTGTTGATCGCCTAGATGCGACGGAATGCGGTACTGCACGCTGATCGCCGCTCAATTCGTGGTCCCGGTATTGCAGCTCCAAAGGCTGGTCATTCGACAGTCTTGAGTAGCAGGAGTTGCACATCGAGTGGCTGCGGCGCAGATAAGCTCATTTCTTGGCGCACACCGGAGGTCGGGAGAACAGGTCGGACAATCCGGGTTTGTCAGATTCCAGCCGATCCAGCATTTCCAGGGTCGCTTGATACTGACTGCCGGTCACCATGAACAGGCGCTGGTCGAGCAGGGTCTGTTCGGCGGCCTAGTAAGCGGCATCGAGAATGAAATCGGTCAGCGATTTATGTGCGACCTCGGCGGCGCGACGCAGTATAGTTTCCTGAGCCGGTGTCGCACACTTGTAAATCAATTGACGAGTTTCCATCCCGTGGGGCCGCCCAAGGGTAAACCAGCACCGAAGCCCGTGGGAAACATTTTTGTCGGTCCGGTATTGTTAGCAGCGCCTTGCAACAATGTGCGACCATTGAAGCTAGAGACGGTGGGCGTGAAGGCCGTTCCGTAACCCACAAAAAGTGCACTAGTAATGGCTATCCCAGTACTGTTGGTGAAAGTACCACTGGGGAAAATGCCGTTGTTGAGGGCATAGAGATAATAGTAAGCATTGCTATTTCCACAGGTGTTTGCGGGTGGCGGCACGGTAACTGGCAGAATGACGGCACCACTGTTAATTAACGCGGGTGCTGAAACGACGGACCCCGCTGGCAACGCCGTGATGGGTGGATTGGCACCAGAGGTCTGCGTAGTAAAGGCCCCGCTGCTCCAGGTGCCAGCACCGCCAGTATAGGCGGACCATACTGGTAACCAAGTACCATTTAGCTGAGAAAAAATAGTGATACCATTGGGTCCTTGTACACGCAGATAGTTTTTACCTTGATAGTAACTACCACCGATATACTGCACTTCACCCGGATTGCTGCCACTGAGGCTCCCAGACCATGCCGACGAATAATTGCCAATGGCGGTTTTATTAACAAAATCCTTAGCAGGCGTGAGGGTCGCGGCGCCGGGCGTCAGTAAGCCTGGCAATGTAGCAGAGGATATTTCGTATATGTTACCGGTATTGTCGCCTAGATAGAGATTCCCAGTGGCGTCGATATAGGGGGTGGCGGTGTTATTAAAGGGGAGGCTGTCCTGAAAACTTTGGCCAGTGCCCACATTGACCCCTATCAGATAACTGGTGTTGCTGGTGGCGCTGATGGCCTGGTTTACAGCCCATAATGCCCAGGTCTGGCCAAAGTTCGTAGTTCCCGGCGTCTGATATTGATAAAAGACCGGATTGCTAGACTGCGGTTGGCTATAATTGCCACCTAGATCATCCTCCCACACCGTTTGCTTCAGATTTGGCTCCTTAGTCCCAGTCAACTGGAGATCATAGAGAATGCCACCATTGGCCGCACTACCTGCGACGTAAGTATGCCACTGGGCTGGGTTCGTTCCGTTTGTGGCATCGATTGTTTGGAATCCACCCTGCATACTGGTGCCTTGCCAAAAGGTGTTGTAATTATGGAGCTGCGGCAGCAGGCCCTGAGGCATCCATCCCCAAAGGAGCGTCGGGCTGCCGGTATTGTTGTAGCCCATGGCGTACAGGAAGCCGTCATTATCGCTGAAGAGGACCGCATTCTGGCGGTTGGCATATGTGCTGGCGAAGGTCAGGTAACTGTTGGTGGTCCCGCCCGCACCCAGTAGTTGTCCGTTGTTGGGAGCGGTGAGCACCTGCGGTGGCGTGGAGGTGGGTAACCCCATATACCAGCCACTTTGACGCCCGCCGAGATAGGCGCCGCCGCTGGTAGACGGATTTATGGTGTAGGCGGCAATGGTGCTTGCGGTCAAGCTTGTGGGCAGGGTGCCGAATGCGCTAGACGTATTCGTTGCCACGTTGGTCAATAAGCTCTCGACCCCTGCTCCATTCGTGCCCCCGGGCGTCGTGGTGTAAAGGACGTTGCTGCGATTGCTCATGAAGCTATTAGCGTTCCAAGACGGGCTGGTGCTCGGCGTGCCACTACTCTGTAGCGCATAGGCGTAGAGGTCGCCTTGTCCAGTGATCGGATTAACATTCTTAAGCAAAAACTCCAAAGACCCCACAGTTGCGGAAGGCGGTGCGCCATAGGATGCAGAAACGCTTTTGCCGAGGATGTTGGCGATGATGCTGTTCATGGCGGATTGCACACCGGAGGCAGATGTCGCGGCATAGAAGTTGGTAGTGCCGCCCGCCTGCGCCATTGCGGTGAGCACGGCCTGACCCTGAAGGGCTACGGCCTTATCTGCAGTAGATGCACCCAGGACATTAGGGTTGACTGCGGAGCCCACCCCTAATACGTAGGTCTTGATGCCCTGTTGTGCGAGCGCCTGGATTTCTTGAATGGCTTCTACCACCGCATTATTTGGGTCTGATGCTGATGAGCCCGCATTGCTGGCCGTTATTGAGGTAGAAGGAGGATAGAACAACTGTGCTGAGGCGCTACCCAATGGAGGATATACATTGCCTCCCGAACCTTGGGTGGGCTGCCCATCGGTGATGAAAATGACATATTTGCTACCACAGGTGCTTGGTGGACCCTCATCATTAGGTGTTTTTCCGAAATAGCTTAGTGCCGTACTGAAAGCGCCAGCTACTGGAGAATAGCCAGCGGAGGCAGTTATCGGCTGCCCCTTACTTGCATAATTAAAAGACCTATTGTTGGGTAGAAAAACTTCAGGGAGTATCGCGTTGGCGATATTGGTCGTATTAGTGCTATTGGTTGCGGATATGGGACTGATAATGTTGCCCTCATTAGGAGATGTGCTGCCATTAAATGCATATCCACGCTGTGAATCCCATACTTGATAAGACATAGGAAAATAACCTGCGCTGGTGGGTGTTGCATAACTGAATGCTGTATAATATTCAAAATTTACTCCAGAGCTCTGCTGCATGTAATCCTCTAGAGTCATTCCATATGCCGTCGGATTCCCGCTGACTGTATTAACATAGCCTTGCCCAATTCCGCTATGTTTGTAGTAAAGTACGTCATTGATAATTGGATCATCACTGCTAGCGTTAATGTAGAGATACTCATCATTGTAAAGTCCATTAACAGACAGATTAGTGTAACCAAGATTGTAAATGTTGGCACATGAGTTGTTGGTAAAGTATCCGTTACTAACCGATCCATAACAGGGGTTGTTCACTGCAACATCTCCTGACGGCACATCAGTAGCCTTGGAGCCAAAGGAGAATCCATTATTATCGCTCATATAATATACCCACGTATTATAAAGCGATACCCCGCCTGACAATGCGTAGTCCATCAACCCGAACTGAATATTGCTGTTATATTCTGGTGTACTGATAATCGTGCCGATGGCCTGTTCCGCCACGTTGAGCATGGATTGTGAATTGTCGATATAGCCATAATTAGTAGAGCTAGAATTTGTATTAGTTGATGTTGAAGCCCCCACAACATTGCAGGCACTCAGAGCGGCGGCGGTAATGCCGGACGTATTGCAGGGGACAGAGTAAGGCACACTGGTTCCGGGCGAACCCAACGCGGGAGGTGTGAAGCCGTTGGCGGTATAACTCACGGGTGAGGAGGAATTGGCGTCCTCTGGCACGGTGCCGGAGCCGGTCATAATGGCGCCGGAGAGTCCGGTGGGGCCTTGCAGTACGCCAGCCATACCTTGTGAGTTATCCAGCAATATCATCACCTGCGGCTGGTTGGCAGGCAGGATATTGATGGTATTGTTGGCCTGGGCGAAGCTGCTCCAAGACACGAGCGGGGCGGCGCTCATGGACAGACAAAGCACACTTACAAGGAATTTCTGACGTGGGTTTTTCTTCATTGTACTTTCCTCAAAATGGTCTGCACCGTAACGCCAAGACCACCGCCATTGGCTCTGGATGTATGCACATAGACGACGTAATAACGAATGCTTTGCACGCCGGGTCCGGTGCCAGTCTGGTTTTGTTCATTGCCTCCTATCTGAGTGGCGAGGGCGCCAGCGGGATACATGACATACTGCACGTTGAAATTAAAGCTGCCATATTGAATAGGAATGGAGGCGCAGGTTGTTCCAGTGCAACTAGACCAAAAACTTGCGGGTGGTACCGTTGGCCGAGTTGGACCATTGACGTTGGTGGGTAACGGGAGGTACCAATAGCCCGGAGATGTGACTTCTGGCCAGTTTGGCAAGGTCTGCAAGCTGGCATTCGCAGCCGTTACGCCCTCATCCGTCGCTTCCTGCGCGGCGCTCTGCACCGCCATATTGGAAGAAATGAGGACATCGTTACGGGTGAGGTACATGAGCGCGAGGACGGCAATGGTAACTACCAGCACGAGGACGAGGGTGATGACGAGAATCGCGCCGCCCTCCTGCTTATTGATCTCTGATTCCTTCGCGGATTGCACCCGCTTTGCTTGCTCAATCATGGTCCACCCCAGATATTATTCCGAACCGGCACCACGCTCTCGAAAAGATGGTAGGCATAGTGTCTGCAATTGCCTTGCAGGCAGCCTGGGCCATTGGATGTCGGAACGGTATAGCTTAGCTTTTGGTGCGGTAACATAACGAAGCTGGCCGGGCTGGTTTCATTGGGCATGTAGCGAGTGCTACGCGCAAGCATGGCTATCCGAACGGCAAGAATTTGCTGTGTAGCCGACACTGTGTAATGTGCGGGAAGGACCCATTGTGTTATGGCGCCATTATTGCCGAGACCATATTCTAATTGTAGATCTACGACACCCCGAGCTAGGGCCTGACGAGTAGGTGTGGTGGTCTGATTGGCGGTATATTGGGTTAGGTAGAGGGTCGGTGTCGCGGTGCCGCCGCCGTCACCAATGGTGAATTGATTGATGGTGAAGTAATTGCTGCCCAAGTCCAAGAAGTTTGCCCCAACGAAATTCATACCACTGATGTTATATGTGGTGCCCGCAATACTGGACAAACCGCCACTGGGATTAAAGGACGATTTTCCAGAATTGTATTCGATATTGTTTCCGTTTTGTCCATTTCCCTGAGGATTTACGTTGGTCACCTGACCCATTAAACATGCTTGCCCAGGTAAGTCGATAATAAACATATCATTAGGTTGAACGAGATTTACATTGCTCAAAAAAACTGTGGCAGAATTGCTGCTGGGCGTTTTTGTAATTGTCCCTACAGGGGCATCGCCAAAAGAAGCCCCCCCCGCCACAGTCATCAATGAATAGGTGTTGATATGGCTGATGGCTGTGGGGTCGTAGGTACCACTGCTTTGCACGGCAGCGGTGATGGCCGTCAAAGAAGAAAACGATGCAGTCTGATTGCTATTATAAGCGGCAATCCCGTTAGGGCAATCAGAAACCTGTGGTAATCCGAACCCCGCTGATTCAACTGCCTGGCGCACTATCGCCAGCGCGTTACGTCCCCTCTGCCACATATCCGTAGTGCTGCTCTGGTTGGTGATGATCTGGCTGCTATTCAGAAAAAATGTGAACACGGCAGTCGCCAGCAACGTGCTGATTACTAGTGCTATCAAAAGCTCGGTAAGGGTAAAGCCAGTTTCAGAGACGTCAGCTTGGCGCATAGTCAGTATCCCACGATGGTTTGCACGGAGTAGGTCTCCGGGGTGCCGTTCAGCTTCCAGGAAACGGAAACAGTAGCCGCGCAGGGGCACATCCCGTTGCCTTGCTGGGAAAGGACCGTGATGCTGCCAGAGGCGGAGGGGAGGGCGGGAGGGAGACCCGGAGGATACAGCATGTTTTTCCAAGTGTTGATCTCTTGCGTAACAATGGTGTTGGCACTGCCGGGAACGGTGATAGTGCCGGTGTTCGATACGGCGGCGCCGTTGAATTGCAGGGCGTTGCTGCCGTTGGCGCGGATCAGACCGACGGCGTTCTGGGCAATCTGATAGCCGCCGGTGAGGTTGTTGCCCTCGGCGCTGGTGCTGAAACCGGTCATGAGGATGGCCAGGATACCCAGCGAGCCAATGGCAAAAATCGCCAGGGCGATCATAGTCTCAATGAGGGTGAGTCCCTGCTCCGGCTGCTGCGGTGAGTACATGGCAATGTGCCTCATTTTAGGTTGCATGCCGTGCTCGTGGCGGAAGCCGTGGCGCAGGAGCGCACGTCCCCGGCACCACTGACTTGTACCAGCCAGTAACCGTAGGTAGCCGGCTGCTGGCTGGCGGCCTGAAAAACGATAGCGGCGCTGGTAACGGCGTTGTTGGTGTCGTACACCATACCCGTGGGTGTGACACTGAATGTGCCACTGTTCAGAACGGTGCAAGGGGTATTCTCGTATTCGTTAGCGTACTGTGTTGCGGTCATCTGGGGGACGTTCTGCAGAGTTGTATTGACGGTCTGCGGCCTGATGGTCCAAGCGCACGCGTTACCGCCGCTCTGAATGTTCACAGTCACCGGATAGCCGCTACGGATCGCATAGCCCTTGGCCCAGTTAATATCCTGCTGGAGGTTTCCGGCGGCACCCTGAATGCGTGCCCGCACCATCCAGATATTGTACTGGGGGATGGCAATAGCCGCGATAATAGCCATGATGGCAATAATCACCATCAGCTCTATCAAGGTAAAGC
>DZDI01000139.1 GCA_022730455.1 Phycisphaera mikurensis
AGAAAAACAGGGTTCCAGCTACGGCATTGGCAGACTGCGACAAGGTATAAATAATCAGCAAGTGCCGTAATGGCTTACGTCGCAACGCTGAAAAAAATGTCCACCACGGCGTTTTCTCGCCGACCACCGGACGCTGCATACTGCGCCTTTGTAAAGGCATTACCGCCAGAATGAGCAACACCGCAAAAATACCTGCAAAAATTTCCAGGCCATGATGACGCCCAAAATGCTTCATCAACAGATCAGGCAACGCTGCTGCAAGTAACACCCCAATTAATGCACCAGCCTCGCGGCTGGTCGTCAGCCAGGTCCGGCCATTGTAGTCGTGGGATAGTTCTGCACCCAAGGCCTGATAATTGACACTACTGACACTGAAAAATATATAAAAAACAATGAGGGACAAGCTCAGACTCAACCAGATCATGCTCGTCAGCGGATTAAACAGCAGATAAAAACCCAGAATCATTCCTGGAATACCCAGAAGAATCAGCAGACGCCGCCCCCGATGCTGTTCTGCCCAGCGATCACTCCAAAGCCCGATCAAGGGATCCTGCACGGCATCCAGCAAGCGGACTGCCAACAAAATCACACCCAGCAAACTCAGGGACATCCCAAAATCCGTGGCGTATAAATGGGGTATTAACAGATATACAGGCAAGGCACCAAACGCCAGGGGCATTCCCAGCGGCGCGTAAAGCAGGAGCATTTTCAGGGAGGGAATATCCTGCTTATTCATGCCGATCCAAAAGCTTTTTGCGCAAACCCGGCACCTGGGTATGAGGACTCAACCAGATGGCAAAAAAGTCCGGACAAAACTGCGGGTCATCAATTTTGCTATGGAGAACGCCATTATAATAAAAAGCCGTGTATTTACCGGGCATACACAAGCCGACAATCTGATCACCGGCTTTCACATCCGGGAATGCATGCTGGAGGTCAGTCCGATATTTTGCCAACTGGGCAGCATCCAGATCATCCAGTCGCCGCATTTCCTTGAGTGAAGTCTTGACCAGCTCGTGGCTGCTGAAACTGCGCTCATAGTCAATGCCCAAGGCAAAAGTCTGAGTGGGTGTGTACTGATCGCTGCTGATCCACAACGCAGCGTTATAAACACTGAAAAACAGCCAGTTCAGATGTCCCGCACCCAGCAAATGCAAATCCGGAGCCGCTGTTTTTACCGCTACCGGTAATGGAACCTTGGGTGCTGCAGACCAGGCGAACGGACTCATTAAAAGCAAACAGAGAATAGTCAGTAGCTTAGCCATGAGTCAGGGTTACCTGGGTCAGATCAATTTCGCCTTCCGCAAAACCGGCTTCGCAATAAACTAGATAAAATCGCCACATTTTACAGAACACCGAATCATAACCAAGGCTTTTAACGGCCTCTTCCTGAATATCAAAACGCTGACGCCAAATGCGCAAAGTCCTGGCGTAGTCCTGACCGAAATCTTTGCGTTCGAGCAATTGCAAACCGGCGGTGGATATTTCCTCCTGCAGCCGGGCCGGCGAAGGGAGCATCCCGCCTGGAAACACATAATGACGGATAAAATCAGAACTTTTCTGATAGGCCGAAAAACGCGCATCGGCGATGGTAATACTCTGGATCAGCGCCCGTCCGCCTCTGCGCAGCAGCTGATGAATTTGCTGAAAATAACTGGACCACCATTCGGCACCCACCGCTTCGAGCATTTCGATAGAGACAATTCCATCATAATGACCCTGTAAATCCCGATAATCCATCAGGGAAAATTCCGTTGAATGACTGAGTCCCTGCTTTTCGAGCCGCTCTTTCGCATAAGCCAACTGCTCTTTTGACAGGGTAATGCCATGCACAAAAAACCCGCGACGCGCTGCATATTCCGCAAATCCACCCCAACCACAGCCTATTTCCAGAAGTCTTGATCCAGGAGCCAAATTCAGAGCACTGAGCGCCCGTGCATATTTTCTTTCCTGGGCGTCAGCCAGCGTCAGGGAATCGTCACCATCATATAAGGCACTGGAATACGTCATACTCGAATCCAGCCAGAGCTGGTAAAATTCATTACCCAGGTCATAGTGAAAAGAAATATTCTTGCGGCTACCGCGCCGGGTATTGGCGCGCAACAGTCGGTTCAGCAGGGTGAATATCAAGCGCCGGGACCATGAACCCTCAATGTATTTTTCGACCATGACACGATTGGCAATAGCCAGACGCAGCAATGCCACCGGGTCACTGCTATCCCACAAGCCTTCCATGTAACCGCGCCCAAAAGCAATATCACCGTCCCGCGCCAGCAGCGACAAAATCCGCCAGTCATTCACCACCCACTCGGCATGAATACCCGATTCTGCCCCCTGAAACTGTAAAATTTCCCCTTCCGGGGTTTTCAGCGTCAATTGTCCGCAATGCATGTCTTCGAGCATCTGCAGCAAGCTTTGTGCAGAGCGGGGAAGTCCTGGCATATGAATTCGTTGGTTACCAAGCGCTGTACTCATAAACTGATCTCCTGCTGGGGGGGCTCCGGTTTTTTATGAAAAGGAATATGCGCACGCCATAGTCGGATGGCCTGCCAATGAATAAAAAAAACGACTGAGAAGGTCATGAAAGGCTGCTGCAAAACGGCCCGCCAGATGCTGGAAATATTCAGATCACGGCGCTGCCCCGCAATTTGAGTGATGAGACATGGCGCGCCATCCACATCCAGATAATGAATATCTGCCTGAAACCCTTGATCTTCGAGATGAAAGCGAAAGCGATACTGCCCTTCTACCGGTAAAAATGGGGATACATGAAAAGCCTTACTGGCAACCAGCCAGTCACTCTTGCTGATGACACGTCGATCATCATGTGCCAGTAAATAACTATGGTGTTCGCCGAAAGTGTTATTCACCTCTGCCAGAACGCCGCGCAACCCACCGGTTTCATCCAGGCCCAGCCAAAAGCTGACCGGATTAAAAACATACCCCCAAAGACGGGGATAGGTAACCAGTACAAAGCGGCTGGCTTCAATCTGCTGTTCGGCAAAAATGTCGCGCATCCAATCTGAAAGTGCCGTACCATCACGACTGCCGTGATCACGACCATGAAAACGCAGGGGACTGAAGCGTGAAAGAATTTTTTGTAGCCGTGGCAAATCATCCAGATCAAAGCAAATACTGAAAGTCCGATAATGAAAAGCCCGTCGCAAAGGCTGCAGGCGACGATGCATGACGCGGCCCAGCAAAAGCCCGCCTTTCAACGTAGGACTTGTTGTGGCCATATTTCCATCCGTGTTTCAGTAGCAACGCTTGCCTGCTCTTGCCAGGTAGCGCGAATACCCATGTGATTGGCGACTTCTACGGCACTGCGCAAACCGTCTTCGTGAAAACCGTGGCCTAGCCAGGCACCACAAAACCATAAGCCATCACGACCTTGCAGGCGACGTACTGCCTCCTGGCCAGCCAATGCACCATGATCAAATACCGGATGGGCATAATGAAACTGTGCCCAGGTTTTTTGCGGATCCGGTACGCGCTGCGGGTTCAAAGTAACCATAACCGGCGTCTTGAAGGGCAGAGGTTGCAACTGATTGATCAAATAGGTGACCGCCACCGAACGCCGGGCGTCGGCAACCCCTTCTTCATGAAAATTCCAGGCAGCCCAAGCTTTGCGATGCTTGGGAAGAAAACTTTCATCCCAATGCAGGTAGGCTTCATTGTCCTGATATTGACACTGCGCCAGCGCCGCGCTTTGTTCTGGCCAATGGTCACCCAGCAACTTTCTGGCCTGATCGCCATGCAGGGCGCAAATGACCTGATCAAAGTGTTCTTTCTGATTGCCGGCAAACTGGACCATGACCCCGCCTTCCGGAGCCGGATACAATGCTTCCACCGGCGCATTCAGACGGACATCGCTGAGCTGTCGAGTGATGCGCTGGACGTATTCACGGCCTCCACCAACAACTGTCCGCCATTGTGGCCGATCAAAAATCTGTAACAGTCCATGATTCCGATAAAACTGCAAAATGGAACGCGCCGGATAAGCCAGCATGGTTCCGGTTGGACAAGACCAGATGGCTGCCGCCATCGGCAGAAGATAGGCTGTTTTAAACCATTCCCCGTAGGCTCCCCGACACAGAAACTCGTCCAGAGTGATGTCCGCATCGGTTTTTTTTAACCAGGCCAACGCTTCGCGATTGAAGCGCAGAATATCCTTAAGCAATCCCCAAAAAGCCGGGCGCAAAATATTCCGCTTCTGGGCGAAAAGCGTGTTCAGACTGGAGCCGCACCATTCCAGATTCAGGGCAGGAAGACGAACACTGAGGGACATATCACTGGCGGCCCAGGGTACATTCAGTTCCGCGAAAAGCCCCAGCAAATTCGGGTAGGTTCGATCGTTAAACACCAGAAAACCGGTATCTACAGGTGCTGAAACACCCTGCAGGCTGACATCCATGGTGTGAGTATGACCGCCGGGGTAGTCCGCCGCCTCGAAAACACTCACGCTATGCGTTTTCCGCAATATCCAGGCGGCCCCCAGCCCGGAAATACCTGCACCAATGATGGCAACTCGCATAAGTCTCCTTTATTGTTTTTAAATGTATTGTACAAGTACTCACTTAGTATAGGATAACGCAAAGCTTCCCAAACATCCTATGTCGGTTCGAATGATCCAGAACCTGCAATGTCTCGGTATGCTAAAATCCCCACAGCACAATCGCAATACCCTGGCAAAGTGGCCTTATCAGCTATTACGCGAATACTTCGTCAGTGGATGCAGGTTCAGACACCTTGCGCATTGCGCCGAAGCCTTGTTAGTCTTATTGTACTATACAATTTCTTATTTTGTATAAGCCATGAAAGCCCTACAACGTCATCAGGAAGAAAAAATCTGTGTGGTCTGCCAGCGCCCCTTTACCTGGCGTAAACGCTGGAAGCGCTGTTGGGATGAAGTACGGTATTGTTCAGCCGCCTGTCGAAAAAATCGGCATCGCCCCGGAAACCAGCCCCATGTCTCAGACTGAAAGGACTGTTCGTCATCTGGTAGTGATTCTCGGTGACCATCTGGATCCGGACAGCCTGGCCCTGGAAGGCTTCGATCCAGATCAGGATCTGTGCTGGATGGCGGAAGTGCCCGAAGAGTCCACCATAGTCTGGTCGCATAAGGCCCGCATTGCCCTATTCCTGAGTGCCATGCGGCATCATGCTGCGGCCTTGCGGCAACGTGGCTTTCCTTTGGAGTATCTACCCCTTGGCACGCACCCCTATCAAAGCATGTGTCAGGCCCTGGAAGTGGCACTACTCCGCTGGCAGCCCCGGCAAATCATTAGCCTGCGCCCCGGCACCTGGCAGCTGCGCGAAACCATTCGTCATTGCGCAGAAAGTAGGCAAATTCCCTGGCAAGAACGGCGTAATCTTAATTTTCTGTTTTCAGTCCCGGAATTTGGCCAGTGGGCAGAAAATCGTCGCCAGATGCGTCTCGAATTCTGGTATCGCCACGCCCGTCAAAAAACCGGAATACTCATGCAAGAAGATCAGCCGGTTGGCGGACGCTGGAATTTTGATCCGGAAAACCGTCAGCGTCCCGGTTCTCAGGGTCCCGGCTGGATTCCTGATCCTTTGGGTTTTCCTCCGGATGCCATCACGCAGGAAGTCATAGCCCTGGTCGAAACACAATTCGCCGCACATCCGGGTAATCTGCAACACTTTGACTGGCCGGTGACTCCCCAACAGGCCCAAGCTGCTCTTCAGGATTTTCTGGATGATCGTCTTGCACAATTTGGTCCCCTGCAGGATGCTTTCTGGCCAGGGCAGGTCTGGCTTTATCATTCCCGGCTGTCTGCAGCGCTGAATCTCGGTCTGATCCGTGCCATAACGGTCATTCGGGCGGTGGAAGAAAATTTCCGGGCTGGTAAAGTTTCCATCGCCTCTGCAGAAGGATTTATCCGGCAAATTTTGGGCTGGCGCGAATACATACACGGCCTCTATTGGCTGCACATGCCCCAATGGCTGCAGCAGAATATCCTCCAGGCCCATCAGCCCTTGCCAGCATTCTACTGGACTGCAAAAACCGACCTGTCCTGCCTGCAGAACACCATCGCGCGCACTCTGGAGCATGGTTATGCCCACCATATTGAAAGGCTGATGATTACCGGTCTGTTTGCATTGCTGCTGGGCGTCGAGCCGCAAGCCATTCATCGCTGGTTTCTGGCCATTTACGTGGATGCCGTGGAGTGGGTGGAGCTGCCCAATGTCATCGGCATGTCCCAGTATGCAGATGGCGGCTGGATGGCATCCAAGCCCTATGTCGCCAGCGGTAATTATCTGCAGAAAATGGGCGGGCATTGTCAGCGCTGCCCGTATGAACCCAAATTGGCTAGCGGCGCAAAAGCCTGCCCCTTTACGGTGCTGTACTGGGATTTTCTGCAGACGCACCAGGAACGTTTCCGTCAACATCCGCGTACTGCGCTGCAATGGAAGCATCTGGAACGCATGTCCGGCGAGCATCTTGCGGCGATTCGCGCCCAGGCTCAGGTGATACGCAAAAATCTTGAAGATGGTCAGGCATTCGAGGTGAATAAAATGCATCCAGAACCCGAAATTTCACGTAATCTGGAATAAGTCTGCAAGCGAGGCAAGACATGGCAGAGATCATTCATATTCCCGGCAGCGTATTCTCCGCTCAGACGCCTGAAAACCCGGTGGAATATCCTGTTTATGCCAAGATTTTGCATCTGGGACTGGTGCTGAGTGTT
>DZDI01000309.1 GCA_022730455.1 Phycisphaera mikurensis
TTGGCGGGTATATTGTCAAATCCTGGGGAACCGATTTCCCGCAACTGGCGGCCAATGAATTTTTCTGCATGACCGCAGCCAGGCGGGCCGGTCTGGAAGTACCTGAATTTCATCTCAGTGAAAACGGCGGACTGTTTGTGATGAAGCGGTTCGATCGTGATCCGTCAACCGGCGCCTGTCTTGGATTTGAGGATATGTGTTCCCTGCAGGCATTGGGCACCACGCAGAAATACAGCAGCAGCTACGAACGGATAGCCCGTTCGATCAAGGATTTTATGGCCGGTGAATGGTTGCCGGCAGCCCGCGAGCAGTTTTTTGCCACACTGGTCATTTCCGGCATGCTGCGCAATGGCGATGCCCACCTGAAGAATTTCGGTGTGCTGTATGAGCGGCCCGGTGGGCCGGTCCGCCTGGCGCCGGTCTATGATCTGGTGACAACCAAGGCCTACATCCCCAGGGATTTGCCTGCCCTGTCACTGGCAGGCACCAAGAAATGGTGGCAGCGTCGGATGCTTGAAAAATTTGCGGTGGCCCACCTGTCACTACCGGTTGGCACCATTGGCCGCATTTTTGAGCAGACGGCAGATGCAGTGAACGATGTCCGGGGCATGCTGGCTGCGTACACGGCTGAACATGCGGCGTTCAAAGAAGTGGGCAGCCGGATGCTGGCTGACTGGAACGAAGGGGTAACCACTACCCTGTCGTCATAAGTCTGCGGTCTGATGGTTGTGTAAACTTTCCCGACAACAAAAAACGGGGCCCGTTACGGGGCCCCGTTGGTACAATAGTTGTGTGAATGTTACGCGTTATTTCTTGGCGAAGCGCTTGCGGGCAAATGCCAAGCCAGCCAAGCCACCGCCCAGCAACAACAGAGTAGAAGGCTCAGGAACGGGGTTCGGGTTCGGGTTTGGCAAGGAACCGCCATCAAGGTTGAGAACTGATTTGGCGAGGGAAACTGCCCAGCCTTGATATGTCGTATCAATCTCAATCGATACTTCGAGTCCGGAAGCTATGTCGTCAAAGAAATTATTTCCTAAGGTGAAGGTGGTGTAACTCCAGATGTCATTGCCGCCGGCAAGGTACCCAAGGAACGTCTTTACCCCGTCGTCATAGGCGTAAATAGCATCCCGCTCACCGGTGTAGTTAATAGACACGTTGTCATAATCAACATCAAAGGCGCTGATACTCAAAGTTGCAGTACCGAAGGTTCCGCTTACTTCTGAATGAGTCCAGCCCCAGTCATCACCATACCAGCGGTAGTAAGGAGAATCATACTTTTGGGCATCAGTCGGAGTAAAATAATCTGTGGGTGACTGAACCACATCAACCAATGCGTTTGCTGGACTGAACGTGCCGAACAGTGCCGTTGCGGCCAAGGCGAGTATTGCGAGCATTTTTTTCATGTTTGTTCTCCTTTGTGAGTGAGACGTTGCAAAAACTATGAAAGAAGTTTGGAATCGGTTGC
>DZDI01000310.1 GCA_022730455.1 Phycisphaera mikurensis
TTTTTAGCCAATTTTGATCCTTTCCTCTTGTTGCCGTTTATACGGCCTTCGTCTACCTGTCCGCGCCGTGTGAACCAGCATCACGCCAAAGTTATCCTTTCGTCAACGACGGGGGGAACCTGCGCGTAGGTGTTACCTGCACATTCGGCGATTGAAAACGCACGGGCCTGATGGCGGCCAAGCTGCCCGCAAAGGGTCGCAATGTGCGTCCAGTTTCCGTCACCGCTTTGCAAATGGCGGATTTTAATGGGGGTTCGCTACCAAGTTGTAAACGTGCAATCCGTATTGTTTGATAATTCCAACGTGGCCGTCAGCAAAGACAGCGTTGGCGTAGCCGCTGCTCTTCGCGCTGGTCATCATATGGCGGTAACGCACGCTGCAATCCCAGTTAACGACGCCATCGGCTGAATCTTCGTCTCCCTCCCAGGAATTGAGCGGCGTTACAATGGCTGCCGGGTCGAGCGCACTGCCCTGGGGAGGGATTGTCGGTGCCCATAGCAACGGGGCGTACCAAGTGTAGACCGCGGGGTCGTAATAGTCGTCCAAGACAAACCACGAAAAGCCGTTGGGCCAGCCCTGTGAGCTGTCTGCGATTTCGATGCACTGGGAAGGCGATTGTGCTATATTTAAGGGAAATGTGGAGGGTACCCCACTCTTGCCTGCCCCCCACACAAGATTCGTTATGTTGCTATCCAAGAAAAGATTGGGATTTGCGGAATAATTTTGGACGTACGCATTTTCCATATTTACGGGAGTCGGTACGCCTGGGAGCTGGTTTGGCAGCACGGCTGACGGACATTGAAATAGTTGTGCAAACTTTGCCTCGACGGCTGGGTTGTTGGCGTAACCATTCACCATTATGCTTCCGAGAGTCGGAAGTCCCTCGGTAAACTGATAAAGAAAGTCGCTCCAGCCGAACCAGCTTGAGGTCTCGTCAATCCCGGTGAGATGCCACTCCGGATTCGTCCAGGCTGACATGACTCCGGGAGGCAGCATACCTGCGTATGTCGTGGCATACTCCGCCGAGAGTTGCCCCAATGTCCGCAGCTTTGCCGCACACGTGATTGAGCTCGCCACCTGCTTCGCCTTGGCCAAAGCTGGCAGCAGCAACGCGATCAATATGACAATGATCGAGATTACAACCAAAAGTTCGACCAAGGTAAAACCGGTATCGCCTTTGCGTTTCATCAGACGTCCCTTTCAAATTGGCGATTTTTACAATCTCTCAGGGTACCTCGTATTGACGAAGCGGGCCATTGGTGTCAACACGCTAGCTGCCGCGCGCCCGGCGAACCAGGAACAGCCCACCGATTCCGCCCATCAATAACAAGGCAATGCTGGCTGGTTCCGGTGTGGCGATTTGGTAGCTGATCGGGCCGGTAAATACATGATCCCCCGTGTCCGGCGAAGTAAAGAACGCGACAGTGAACGGGTGCGAGCTCGGGAAGAGGTTTCCGGTAAAACC
>DZDI01000140.1 GCA_022730455.1 Phycisphaera mikurensis
ACAACCCCCTAGCCCACCGTCAATCCTAATTGGTAGACGTGACAGAGCACTAGCTCTGGGCCAGCAACATTTTACTGGTGAGGATTATACTCATGTTGGTTACCGGGAGCCTGTCCAGACTCAAGGCCCCGGGGGAACAGGATAAGTTGGATGCGTCGTTACGTAATCACCACGCCGGAAATGATTAAACTGCACTTTGAGCTTGCAGGCCTGTACTCACGGGCTATCGCTTTTTTGCTGGATGCCGCGGTTATTATTGTATCCTCCATCACCGTGGCGTTCGCCGTGGGTATGGCGTTGCGATGGTTGGCGTCTTATCTGGCCTATACGGCCGTGACGTTGGTGCCATTTGCGATCGTGCTTGGGTATTTTCCCGTATTTGAAATATATCTCCATGGGCGTACGCCGGGTAAACGTTTGATGGGCCTGCGTGTGATTGATGCGGACGGCCGACGTTTGGCGGCAAGCGCGGTCATTATTCGAAACATGGCAAGGCTGGTGGATTTTTTACCGGAGTGGATGCTTTTGGGAGGGATGGTAGCGCTAGCGGACAAATGGCACAGGCGAATTGGCGATTTTGCGGCGCAAACAGTGGTTATTCGCGAGGATCGCGCCATTCTGCCGGCCGGCCCGACTGGAGACATGCGACGGCGGGACAATAGTTTTCTGACGGATGCAGCTATCCGCTGGCGCATACTGGAGCGTATTTCACTTGCGCAGCGGGATGTCATATTTGATTTAGCCTTGCGGCGCGATCAATTGGAGGTTGCATCCCGTGAGGGGTTGTTTCAACTCGCAGCCCGGCAAATCCAGAACACGCTCTCGCTGCGGCGCGAGCAATATGAACATTTAAGCGATGAACAGTACATTCTCAATGTGACGATGGTGCTGCAGGAAGGCTGGTTTAAGGGATAAACCCCGTGCCGGCAAGAAATGGGCAACTTTGGTAAAACCAGCCAGATCGGGTAGAATTGACGACAGTGGACGGGTGTTGAAACAGGCCGTTGGCATTTGTCAGATATTCTGCGGTATTTGGGAAAATGATGGGTCAGATTCCTTATCTTAAACAGTTGGCGATGGCCAGCACCGTGCTGGCGACCATTTTCGCCGCCGCAGCCGGCGTGCACGGCACCGTGCGCGGGGCGATGACAACCGGATCACTCCTGCGCGGGATGCTGGCCGAGCCCGTCTCGACGATGCCTCCATCGACAATGGCCGTAACATCCATCTGGCATATCACCTGGGTCGATTATCTGGCCATCGGCTGGTTGATCTGCGGGGTAATCGGTATAACGTCAAAACGCACTGTGGCACCGCGCCGCTGCAGTTATCAGAACCGAAGCATCTCGCAGGTACAGCGCCATCAGATTCGCTCCATTGAGCAAACGGTACTGCGGGCCCAAACACCACCCCCCTGCCTCGGTGTCTGACTTTAAACATACCGTTGCGCAGCAGACGCAGTTGTACGCAGCTCATCTCAAAGATTGGGTGGATTTATGGTAACCAATATTATCAATCGTTCCTTGGCCAAAGTTTTTGGATCGCGCAACGGTCGACTTATCAAATCGTATCGCGAGCGTGTGGTGGCAGTTAACGCCCTTGAACCGGCGGTTCGGCAACTGACCGACAGCCAACTGCACGACAAAACGGCTGAACTTCGCGATCGGTTAGCTAAAGGGGAAGCCGACATGGCGGTTTTGCCGGAGGCCTTTGCCATCATGCGGGAAGCGATGGATCGGCATATTGGGTTGCGCAATGTTCTGGACCCCAAGCGGAATTTTAATGCCGAATCACTGGCACCCGCGGCACAGGAGCTCTACAAGCAGGCCAAAGCAAAATGCACCAAGGAGCAGGATTGGCGTTTTGTGGATATGCCGCCCGAACTTTACGATGGCATCCGCGCCGTGGTTCCCGAGACACGCCCCCCCTTTCGCGCTTGGCCGTTTGACGTGCAGTTGATCGGCGGCATGGTGTTGTACGATGGCAAGATCGCGGAAATGGCTACCGGTGAGGGAAAAACGTTCGTGGCACCGCTGGCGTGCTATTTAATGACCCTGCGCGGGATGCACTGCCATGTGGTGACGGTAAACGATTATCTGGTGCGCCGTGATGCATCGTGGGTTGCACCGGCGTTTTATGCCCTGGGTTTGTCGGTGGGTTACATCCAGGCGCACATGGATAACGAACCACGCCATGCAGCGTATCGGTGCAACGTCACGTATGGAACAAGCAGCGAATTCGGCTTCGATTACCTGCGCGACAACATGAAGCAAAGCGTACAGGAACAGGTGCAGGGGCCGCTGGATTTTTCGATTGTCGATGAAGTGGACAGCATTCTCATTGATGAGGCACGCACGCCGCTGATTATCAGCGGGCCGGCCCACGATGATTCCCCCCGCTACCGGGCGGTGGATGAAGTGGTGCGGAAGATATTGGCTTGTCAGCAGCCCTGGCAGCGGGCCAAGGATCGCGTGGACGCCATCAAACGGCGCGTCGGCGCGGCCGAAGGAGAGCTTAAATTAAACCGCAGTGATAAGGGCAAGGTTAAGGAATACGATGAAATTATACGCCGTGGGCAGGCGGAACTGGTCGAGGCGGAGGCGGCGCTTGCCCAGGAAGTCAGCATGTATGAGCTGGAATTGGACCGCAAATCGGTGCATCTGACCCATGAGGGCACCCAGAAAGCGCAGGAAATTGCGGGCGTCGGCTCATTCTACATCGGCGGCAATATGGACTGGCCGCATTTGCTGGAGCAAAGCCTGCGGGCACACGTGGTTTACAGCCGTGACAAAGATTACGTGGTGCAGAATGATGAAGTGGTGATCGTTGACGAGTTCACAGGCCGTTTGATGGTGGGCCGCCAATGGAGCGATGGCCTCCACCAGGCCGTAGAAGCCAAGGAGCGGGTAACCGTCAAGCCGGAAACGCAGACGATGGCAACGATCACGCTGCAGAATTTTTTCAAGTTGTATAAGCGCCTCGCAGGCATGACCGGCACCGCGATGACCGAAAGCGAAGAATTTGCGAAGATATATTCGTTGGAAGTGGTGGCGATACCAACCAACCGTCCTTTGGCGCGGGACGACAATGAGGATTTAATATTTATGTCCGAGCGCGGCAAATGGAAGGCTATTGGACAAGCCATCGCCGACGCAGCCACGCGTGGACAGCCCGTGCTGGTGGGCACCACCAGTGTGGAAAAATCGGAACGTCTCTCGAAACTGCTGACCGGTGATTACCAGCTTGACCATGAAGTGCTCAATGCCAAAAACCATGAACGCGAGGCAGATATCATCGCCAAAGCGGGCCAGCAGGGTCGGCGGCCGGACGGAAGCCCAATCGGAGCCATCACCATTGCGACCAATATGGCAGGCCGTGGTACGGATATATCGCTGGGAGAAAGCGTGGCGGCGGCCGGCGGGCTGTTTGTACTCGGTACCGAGCGGCATGAATCGCGGCGCATTGACAACCAGTTGCGAGGCCGCGCCGGACGGCAGGGCGACCCCGGATTAACGCGTTTTTTCCTGAGCCTTGAAGATGATTTGATGAAACTCTTTGCCGGCGATTTTACCCTGCGTGCCCTCCAGCGGCTCGGCATGCAGGAAGATGAGGCCATCGAGCATCCATTTGTTTCCAAGGCGGTGGAACGAGCACAGAAAAAGGTGGAAGAACGCAATTTCGGCATCCGCAAAAACCTGCTCGAATATGATGAAGTGCGTAATTTCCAGCGGACTCACTTTTATAAAACCCGCCAGGACATACTCGAAGGCCGCAACCTGCAGAAAACAATATTCGAAACCATCTCCGAAGCCGTCAGCGACTCGGTCGAATATTATCTCAACCGCGACTACGTGCCCGGACGGGTGGCCGATTGGGCATTGCAGCATTTCCATGTGACCATTGACCCAAGTGAATTACGCGATACCGAAACGGCCGTGCTGGAAATGACCATCAAGGATAAGGCACGGGATGAAGCCCGCAGCAGCATTTATCAATCGCTTTCTGAATTTTTAAACCCCGACGCCGAACCGGAAGATTGGGATTATTTGGGTTTATCCAACTGGGTTAAAACACAATTTGATGTCCAGATTTCACCATCCGATTGTCGCAAGATGGATCGGCATCACATTGCCGAGACACTGGTTGAACGGGCGCTGGATCAGATTGAACACAAGACCTGTAATGAATTAAGCCAGTATCTGGTGAGCTACTACGGCTACCGGCAGTTGTGCAACTGGGCAAAGGAAAAATTTGAACTCGATATTCCGCTGGCGGACATTCAGGGTAAGACCACGGCTCAAGTGGAAGAAATACTGCTGGCCAAGGGCCGGACACTTTATCAGGAACGCGAATTGGCGTACCCGCTGGATTATGCCCTGATGGTGACCGATTTAAGCGGCGGCACGGCGAATGTCTTTGCGTCGGAGCAGCTTGCCGGCTGGTTAAAGGCCAAATACGCCGTCCACATGACGGGTGATGAAATTCGCGCCATACCGCCTGACAAGGCTCGTGAGGCGCTCATGGCAAAGGTTCGTCCGGCGGTTGAGCAAATCGATAAAGAGGTTCGGGAAGCGGTTGCCAAGCTGCCCGAATCCAAGATGCTGGCGGCCTGGGTGACGGATCGATTTGCCACCCCCGCTGAGGCGGACGAATTTGACGGCGAACCGGCGGAAGAGCGCGTTGAGCGAATCACGGAGTTGGCGCGGGCCTTTTTGCGCATCGAACTGACGGAACTGGAGCGCAACGTATTATTGCAGATTTATGACACGGCGTGGAAGGATCATCTCTACGCTATGGATCAATTACGCGACACGATTGGCCTGCGAGGTATCGCCCAGCGCGACCCGGTGATTGAATACAAGCGCGAAGGAACGCGGCTGTTTGAGGAATTTTTGCGGATTTTGCGCGATCGCGTAACGGATACCATCTTCAAGATCAAAGTCGCCAGTCCCGATGAAATGCGCAACGTCTATGCGGCCCAGCAGGAAGTGTTTGACCCGCAGGAATCAACGGGCGTGGAGGCCGAACGATTTGCCGCCCCCGCACCAAGAACCGAGCCTCCGGAACCGCAAGAGATGGAGCCGGTGGCGACCATTGTCAACACGGGGCCGAAGGTGGGACGCAACGACCCATGCCCGTGCGGCAGCGGCCGAAAATACAAACAGTGTTGTGGCAAAACCGCCTGAAAATGAGTCTGGCCTGCCGCGGCAGGCCCCAATGGAGCGTTTAAGCCATGACCTTGGAAAAAGTAGCGATTGTCGGGCGGCCTAACGTCGGCAAATCAAGTTTGTTTAACTTTCTGGCGGGACGGCGCATTTCCATTGTCGACCCGACGGCTGGGGTAACACGAGACCGTATCACCACAATCATCGAGTATCTCGGCGGCGTTTTTGAGCTTACCGATACCGGTGGCCACGGCGTGGAAGATTGTGACAATCTCACCCATGAGATAGAAGCCCAGATTCGCATGGCGGTGGAGCAATCCGCGCTGTTGTTGTTTGTGGTCGACGCCGGGACGGGTATCACACCGCTGGATCAAACGGTGGCTCAATTTATCCGTCGGTTTTCCAAACCGGTGGTGCTGGTGATTAACAAAGTGGATGGAGCCGGGCAGGCCCACGCACAGAACGAATTTTTCTCACTGGGGTTTTCTGATGCGGTGGTGTGCGTATCGTGCACGCATCGCCGCGGCCGGGGAGAACTGCTGGACGCCGTTGCATCGCGTATCGCGCTGGCACCCAACACCAGCGCGGCGGACCCCGTGCTTAAGCTGGCGGTGGTGGGCAAGAGAAATGCCGGTAAAAGCACGCTGATTAATACACTTTCCGGCTCACAGCGGGTGATTGTATCCGATACACCGGGTACCACGCGCGATAGCGTGGATGTACGCATCATCATGGATGATAAGACGTTTTTAATGATTGACACCGCCGGTGTGCGGCGACGGTCGAAGATGACCAGTAATGACCTGGAATTTTATTCGTACCATCGGGCCCAGCGGTCTATCCGCCGGTCGGATGTGGTGTTGATGCTGCTGGACGCAAGTCTGGAAGCCGGTGATGTGGATCAGAAACTGGCCCGCTACGTGGCTGAAAATTTTAAGCCTGTCATTTTTGTGATTAACAAGTGGGATCTGGTCAAGGGCCGGGCCACACCGACGGATTTTGGTGAATACCTGGGTAAGTTATTTCCCCAATTGGCGTTTGCACCCGTATCCTGTATCAGTGCGCAGGATAACGACAATGTCATCGAGACGCTGCAACTGGCAATGAATTTGCATCAGCAATCGGGCATTCGACTGCCGACGGCACAGCTCAATGCTGCCGTAGAGGAAATTGTTGCTCTGCGCGGTCCAGGAAGTCACCAAGGCAGGCGGATCAAGGTGTACTATGCGACGCAAATTGATGTGCACCCGCCAACCATGGTGCTTTTTGTCAATCATCCCGAATCCGTGACGCAAGAGTATCAGCGCTTTTTTATCCGCGAATTACGCCTCCGCACCGTGCTGCGGGAAGTGCCCATTCGATTGCTGCTACGGGGACACCGGGGCAGCAATCGGGAAGACGGATAGGCCGGGCAACGAAAGCGCGGGCACAAGGCCCGCGG
>DZDI01000311.1 GCA_022730455.1 Phycisphaera mikurensis
CTCCCCGACTTGTGTTCCACAATTCCTATACCTCGTGGTACACAGACGGCACCACACTGTCTAACTTGGCTACGGTTGCAAACTATCCGGCCAACTTGGTTCAGGGCATCGGCTATGTTGACGGCTACATCGCGGTGATGACCACCAAAGCTGTTATGTACACCAGCGCGCTAGATGACCCAACGACATGGAACGCGGCGGATTTCGTTACTGCGGAAATTGCACCAGGGCAAGGCGTCTACCTGGCTACATTAATCAACTTCATTGTGTGCGTAAAGCAATGGTCAATTGAATTTATGTATGACGCAGCGGTTGCCACTGGGTCACCATTCGCCCCGTACTCAGGCTCGAAAATATCTATCGGGTCTGGCTTTGCGGAGACCGTGGCGAGCCTAGATGGTGCCATGTTCTTGCTCGCGCAGTCATATACCGGTGGGTATTTTGTCTCTGTAATCGACAACATGAAGCCGCGTACAATTTCAGTACCTGCGATTGACAGATTGCTCAGTGCTAAACCGCTTGACCCTTTGGCGACTTACGGGATTACATTCCGCACGGACGGCCACGCATACTACGCGCTGACGCTAGGGTACACGGACAGCACGAACATCACCGTAGTTTATGACGCAACAACCGGCATGTGGTCGGAATGGAGCCTCGCTGGACTTACGGAGTTTCCTTTCAGAGCATCAACGTATAGCCAGACAGGTTCGGAATTGCAGCACGCCAGCCAATTCTTTATCGGATTAATATCTTCCAGCAACACAGCGGATTGGGGCGGGGGCATTCCGATGCAGATTCAAACGCCGGTGTTTGATGGCGGCAATACTTTACGTAAATTCCTTCGCCGGTTTGAACTAATAGGGGATAGGGTAGCGGGGGGAACCGCTACCGTGCTGACGTCAGATGATGATTATCAGACTTGGCAAGTACAAGGCACCTTCCCGTTGGACACCACTAGGAACGACCTATGGCAACTTGGTTCTTTCCGGCGTAGGGCATTCCAAATCAACCTGAACAACTCGATCACCGCGCGCATAATCTCGGCGGAGTTGGAGATTGACGAAGGTGTACGGTGAATAAAATACCCCCCGCGCCGTTCTGGGTACCCAGTGAATCATCGGAATGGGGGTTCTGGTACAATCTCGTTTATAAAAAACTTAAATCCGTTGGTGCGAATATATCAGAGCCTCCGATATACGCACCAAGTGGGGACTCCGTGTGGATGTTCTGGTTTCAGAATGCCGCATCAGCAGCTGGCAATTTGACGCCCCCTCCTACGCAATCAAAGTGGGGCAGCGCAGATTGGCAATTCTGGTATCAAGAACTTGGCGCGAAGGTTTCAGCGCTATGATAGACCCCGTTGCTCGTGGTATATTGTACCGAAAGGTAGACCCAATCGCCGCGCAGACAGATATGTCAAAACGGCATCTCGCAGATTACCTAATCAG
>DZDI01000141.1 GCA_022730455.1 Phycisphaera mikurensis
GCTTTGGGCGACGCGGGGGCAACAATGTTTGACAACGCTTGGGTGTGAGAGCAGGTTCCGATTTTTGGTTTGGGCTGGCCGAAACCGTTCACGGCCCTGACGGAAGGAGAGAGGGCGTTGGTTTTCCGGCGAAGTGATTAAGGAACTCGAAGCACTTGAGAAGCGTGTCAGGGAAAAACTGGTGGAAATGGGCTGTTCGCAGGGCATAAAGGACGACCCCATCTACGACGGTGTGGTTGATATCGCTAAATATCTTAAGAGCACGCCGAAAATGCTTTGGATTTTGAAGGAACCTTGGGAAACCCCTAAAAATGGTGAGGCCGTCGGAGGGTGGAGCCTAACGCAAGATTTGCTTGCTAAGGGAAATTGGAACAACAGGAGGGACGCGCTTGCCCAGATAGCGTACATCACCTACTCGGTTTTCAACGGCTTTACGCCATGGGATAGCATCCCGAGGGACAGCCCGGATGTCCGCAAGGCGCTGCTCAGAATCGCTTTGATTAATGTGAAGACATTCCCAAACGTGAAGCCGCCCGGAAAGAAAATATCGTACCCACGCGAAATCCGGCAATTCTACAGCGCCTACAAGGATGTGCTGCTGGACCAAGTGCGCACTATTGCCCCGGACGTCATAATTGGCGGTAATACACTCCACCTGTTTTTGCGCGACGTTGAAATTGACGAAAAGCTATTCACACCTCGCGGTTCGGCAGCCTTTTACAAGCACGGACGGCGGCTTTACATTAAAGCGTACCATCCCGCGCTGCGTAAAAATAAAAAAGACTACTTCGACGACATCGTATCTATCATAAAGAGCGAGTGGCACAACTAAAGCCCGGTGGTCTGAGAAGCCATATTGCATCAGCCGGAAATGGAGTACCGGCCTTTTGGCCTTGGGCCTAAAATTTCCGGCGGCGGGCGGCGGAAACTGCGCCATGGCCGTTGCTGACCAAAGATGATTTGCAAGCTATGATACGTTGATGGCTAAAGCAAAGGTAAAAACGGGTATCTCTTTCGAAAAATCCAGCAAGCTGTACTCTCGGGCTGTTGATCTGATGCCGGGGGGCGTGTCGTCGCCTGTGCGCTCATTCAAAAGTGTCGGGTTAGCGCCAGTGTTTGTACAATCTGGCCATGGCGCATACCTGAAGGATGTGGATGGCAATCGCTACATTGATTATGTGATGAGCTATGGACCGTTGATTCTGGGCCACGCCCATCCGGCGCTGCGGGCGGCCTTGGCCAAGCAACTTGGCAAGGGTACCAGTTTCGGTTGCTGCAGCCCGCTGGAAATTGAACTGGCGGAAATGATCACACACGCCTTTGCCTCGATCGAGATGGTGCGATTTGTGAACAGCGGCACGGAGGCGGCGATGAGCGCCATCCGTTTGGCACGCGGAGCGACGGGCCGGGAAATCATTATCAAGATGGCCGGTGGATACCATGGCCATGTGGACGCCATGCTGGTAAGTGCCGGAAGCGGAGCGACCACGCACGGCGTGCCCAGCAGCCCGGGGATATTGCGCAGCAGCGCCCAAAGCACGGTGGTGGTACCGTTTAATGATATATCGGCACTCCAGGCCGCGTTTGATGCCCACAGCGGTGCGATTGCGGCGGTGATGATGGAGCCGATCATGGGAAACATCGGCGTGGTGTTGCCGGAGCAGGATTACCTGCGGAAGGTGCGGGATTTGTGCCGCTCGGCGGGGGCACTGTTAATATTTGACGAGGTGATGACCGGCTTTCGGGTGAGTTTCAGCGGGGCACAGGGGCTCTACGGTGTGATGCCGGATATTACGTGTCTGGGGAAGATCATTGGAGGCGGCCTTCCGGTGGGGGCTTATGGCGGGTCGCGGAAGCTTATGAACCAGATTTCGCCTGCCGGGCCGGTGTATCAGGCAGGCACCCTATCCGGAAATCCGCTCGCGATGGCCGCCGGACTCGCCACGCTGCAGGCGCTTGATCCGGAAAGTCCGTATGCTCCGCTGGCATTAATGGGAAAGCGTTTGGAAGAGGGTCTAATAGCCGCAGCCGACAATGCCGGGGTGCCCGTAGCAGTGGCACGCGCCGGCAGCATGTTGACATTATTTTTTTTACCCCGTCACGCCGATGCAGGCGCGACGATTTCCAATTATGCCGACGCGTTGACATGCGACACGGCGGCCTACGCCTGCTTCTTTACTTCGATGCTGGAGCAGGGCGTCATGCTGCCACCATCACAATTTGAAGCATGGTTTATCAGTGCGGCCCACACGATGGATGATATTGAAGACACCATCACCAAAGCGGGCACAGCCTTGAATCGCTGTGCAAAATTGATGGCGCGCAAAAATACAGCCGCAGTGGCATAATCTTAATCCAATGCCCATGGAAGATTTTGGCTGTTCGATTTAACTTTGCATACTGGTAGGTGGAAGCCCGCTTGAAGATTCCAGAATTTATAGCCCCGATTACTGCCTCGGCAATAATCCAACAAATCATAGAGACAGTTGCAGCCAAGCGCATGGTGACATTGGGATCGGCCGCCGGTTCAGCGGCGCTAGCGACGGCAGCGGTCGTACAGGCCCAATTGCAGAGGCCCATGCTGCTGATTACGGCCCACTTGGATGAAGCCGATGATGCTGTCGACCAAATGGAACTCTTTGCTCCCGATACCCGGACGACGCTATTTCCTGCCCTCGAGATACTGCCGGGAGAATCCAATGTTTCGCCGGAACTCTCCGCCCAGCGACTGGGTGTTCTGGCAGAGCTGCAATCGCAGCGGACCAATGATTTTTATGCCGCACCGGTACAGGCGCTAATGCAATCAGTCCCCACCCGCGAATCGCTGGAAACCCAACTGCGAATATTACGGCCCGGTATCAAACTGGACTTCCATGGGTTTACCGGATGGTTGGCGGATCATGGCTACTTCCGTCTGGAATCGGTTGAAAACCCGGGCGACTATGCGGTGCGGGGCGAGATAATCGATGTGTGGCCGGCGGCCGCATCGGAACCCGTCCGCATCGACCTCTTTGATGATACGATCGAAAATATCCATGGGTTTGATCCTATTTCTCTAGGGCCAACCAAACCGCGCGATGAAGTGCAGGTTCCCGCGATCAGTAATCTATCCAACAACGATTCGGCCACCGGCAGCATTTTCGCCTGGTTGCCCCCCCAGACGGTTGTGTGGATGCTGGATTTGGCCGAGATACATGATCAGGCGCGAAGTTACTACGATCGCATCAGCGATTCCCGAGGGCTTTATTCGCCAGAAGCCGTAATTAAATTAACCCAGCGGCATGAATTGATCACGGTTTATCCGCGGGCCATTGCCGGTGACGACGCGCTTAATTTACCATGTTCTCCGCTGCCACCCATAGCCCCGGATCAGGATGAGGCGTTAAAAGAATTGGCCGATCGCGCAACTGCGGCAGATATGGTGGTGGTTTGCCAGAACCCATCGGAGAAAACCCGTCTGACAGATTTATTACTGGTACGCCATCCCGGTCTCACCACACCGATACAGATGCCCATAGGGGAATTGAACGCCGGCTTTGTATGGCGGACGCACGGCCAAAAAGACCTGCAACTGATCGCCCATCATGAATTATTTCATCGGCATCACCAGCGTCGCCGACTGCACATGATTCAAGGCGCGCGACCGATCGATCACTTTGTAGATTTGCAGCCCGGAGACTATGTCGTGCACGCCCAGCACGGCATTGCGCAATTTCAGGGGATCAGCACACTGACCCGCGATGGCAGGCAGGCAGAGTATCTGACACTTATCTTCGCTCGGGAATCCACCCTGCACGTACCGGTGGTGCAGATAAATTTAGTACAAAAATATGTCGGTGGTGCGCAGGGCCGTCCGCCGCTTTCGGTGCTTGGAGGCGCCACTTGGGCGAAACAGAAGGAAAAGGTGGCCGAGGCTGTTGAACAGATGGCCGTTGAAATGCTGGAAACGCAGGCGGCACGCGAAAAATGTGTCGGCCATGCCTTTCCGGATGACACGGTGTGGGTAAAGGAATTTGAAAATGCATTTGCGTTTCAACCGACGGAAGACCAGGTGCGATGCATCGGTGAGATTAAAGCAGATCTGCAGAAGCCGCGACCGATGGACCGTCTGCTGTGCGGAGATGTGGGCTACGGCAAAACCGAGATGGCCATCCGCGCAGCGTTTAAGGTAAGTGAGGCCGGCCGACAGGTTGCCGTGCTGGCCCCCACGACCGTACTGGTGGAACAGCATGAAGAAACCTTCAAATCGCGTATGGCGGGATATCCATTTATTGTGGAAAGCATTTCCCGGTTCAAAACCACCAGTCAGATACGGGCCGTTATTGAACGCTGCCGCAAAGGGCAGGTGGATGTACTCATTGGCACGCATCGACTCTTAAGCCGCGATGTGCAATTTACCGATTTGGGCTTGGTCATTATCGACGAAGAACAGCGTTTTGGGGTGGAACACAAAGAACGGCTCAAGTCGATCCGCACGACGGTAGATGTATTGACAATGAGCGCCACCCCCATTCCGCGTACGCTGCACATGAGCTTGTTGGGCATCCGGGATATTTCCAATCTGGCCACGCCACCGCGCGATCGTCGCAGCGTGGTAACGGAAATTCTCAGTTGGGATAATCAACGACTCAAGCAGATTATTGACCGTGAATTGCTCCGATCAGGGCAGGTTTACTTTGTACACAATCGCGTGATGGACATTCGTAATATCGCTGCATCGCTGCAGGTGCTTGTTCCGCAAGCCCGTATTGTCGTAGGTCATGGACAGATGTCCGATGGTGAACTGGAATCCGTTATGCATGAATTCACAAGTCGTCAGGCGGATATTCTGGTCTCGACCACCATCATTGAAAGCGGTCTGGATATACCCACCGCCAACACGATGATCATTAATAACGCCCATCAGTTCGGGCTTGGCGATCTGCATCAATTACGCGGTCGCGTGGGCCGGAGTAAACAGCGCGCCTATTGTTATCTGCTTTTGAATGACGGCAGAACATTGACGGACACGGCGGCTAAACGACTCAAAGCCATGGAGGAATACGCATCCCTGGGTGCGGGGTTTAAGATTGCCCTGCGCGATTTGGAAATTCGAGGTGCCGGCAATCTTCTGGGCAAGGAGCAATCGGGACATATCGCGGCGGTTGGCTATGAAATGTACTGCGAATTGCTGGAGGAGGCGGTTAAAAAAGTTCGTGCAGAACCAGTGCAGCGGCCGCAGGAAATTAATCTGGACATCGGCGTTACCGGTACCCTGCCGCGCAGTTACATATCGGCGGATCGGCAACGTATGGATATCTATCGCCGCCTTTCGCGATGCCACAGCGCTGACGCCCTTCAGACGCTTCAGACGGATGTTCAAGATGCCTTTGGTCCGTTACCCGCACCAGCGAAGACACTTTTCGAGCTGGCGGAATTGCGGATTGCAGCGGCCCACCGGTCTATCGTCAGCCTGATATCCAAGACACCTGATGTCGTATTTCATTTTGCCGACTTAAGGGAGGCTGGGCCGTTGCTGGCCAAAGCACCGGGGGCGGTAAGGCCAATTGACGAAAAAAATATCAACCTGCGACTGCCGCCAGCCTATTTTCAGGGTGACACACTGCTGGTTGTTTTACGGCGACTTTTTGGGCTGGAAGCCGCGGCGGCGGCGACCCATACAAATTCGGGATAAGAGATCATGATGATCGGCTCATTCTGATGATTTTCTGCCAGCCATCGGATGAATCGCAAAAAGAACACGCATGGTTTTAGGACGGTCAGGTTGCATGGTTGTATCAGGCGAGACGGGAGTCTGAACGTTGCTCTGCCGGCCGGCATGGTGACGGCTGGAGCGGATTGAGAGGTAATGACACATGCCTGTTCTGACCCCATTTCGGATATGATGACGGTTCAGCAGCCGGGTGGTCGCTCGTCAGAATCTGACGGGAGGAAAGTCCGAACACCTTAGGGCATGGTGGTGGGTAACGCCCACCCATCCAGCCAAGGCTGGGTGCGGGAAAGTGCCACAGAGAACATACCGCCGAATGCAGGCTTCGGCTTGCATGGTAAGGGTGAAAAGGTGCGGTAAGAGCGCACCGCGGCGTTGGCGACAGCGCTGGCAAGGCAAACCCCACCAGGTGCAAGACCAAATAGGAGACCAACGCGCCGGCCCGGCGTGCCTGTGATGCCCCCGTCAAAGAGTCACAGGCAATTTGATCCAAACGGGTAAAGCTTCCGCTTGCGGGAGTGAGCCCGCCGGATCAGCAAGGTCTCGGGTAGGTCGCTGGAGGTTGGCAGCAATGCCAATCCAAGATAAATGACCACCGCCCCAATGCGGGTACAAAATTCGGCTTACAGGCTGCTGAAATCACCGGGCCGCGATGCCTGAGTCGCGGCCCGGCCTTTTTTTAGGCGCTCGGGATGAGGGGATGATGGTGGCCGTCGTCCTTCTCTGATCGTCAGCCTTATCCGCCCTAGTGCTCTGTCACGCCTACAAATTAGGATTGATTGGCCGCAAACGCCCCAACTGCAAGGAGCCAGCGGCGAAAAC